>NZ_DATGTT010000013.1:0-103157 GCF_035301675.1 Lentibacillus sp.
CAAAACATCAGCCCGAAAATCAAAACATCAGCCCGAAAATCAAAACATCAGCCCGAAAATCAAAACATCAGCCCGAAAATCAAAACATCAGCCCGAAAATCAAAACATCAGCCCGAAAACCAAAACATCAGCCCGAAAACCAAAACATCAGCCCCGCTCCGGTTGCCTTATAACAGTAAAGGCTTTTACCACCAAATCAAAGGTGATCATCCAAGTAATTTAATTTTAATATTACATGTATAATTCTCCCAGTAATTGTGATATACTTTGTTCGATGAGATTCGACAATGAGGGGGATGGCTGTATGCTGCAAACAAACAATAACGCGCAAGGAAAAAAGGAGAATATTATCCCCTATATTCCCGATGGTGATTTTTATTTTTCGAAAGGTGCCGAAGCGTTTGATAAACATAAATATGATATTGCCATAAAATGGCTGCGCAAGGCAATTGAGGCGGCCCCGGAAAATCCGTTGTACCAATGTCAGATGTCGATTGTTTATACTGAGATTGGTGCTTATCATGCTGCAAATCAATTGCTGCATGAAGTGCTGCAGTATACAGCCGGTCAATACACCGACTGTTATTATTTGCTTGCAAACAATTATGCGCACTTGGGTTTGCTGAATGACGCTAAAAAATATGCTGAAATATATCTGGATAAGCAGAAAAATGGTGATTTCTGCGAAGATGCAGAACATTTACTGAATTTAATGCATAGTGATAAAGAAGATGGTGCTGAGTGGGAATTTGAGGAAGAAGACGAACTGATCGTCTATCAGGAAGCGGCATTCCGTCATTTGCAATGCAAGGAATGGGGGAATGCGATCAAGCTGCTTGAAGAAATGATGGCATTATTTCCGGAACATAAAGCGATTAAGCACGATTATACATATGCCTTATTTTTTTCCGGGTCTACTGAAGAAGCAATCAGTATGGAGCTGGATTTGTTGGAAGAGCAGCCTGATACTTTGCCTTTACGCAGTCACATTAACCTGGCAATGTTTTATCATGAAACAGGATGGATAAAGGAATATAAAAGGTACATCAAGGCATTACTAAATGTATACCCGATTCATGAACAACAGAAATTGCGTATAGCTGTGACACTGGCGGCGACAGGTGATTATGAGCAGGCGTATGGCCGGTTTTGCAACCTTGCCAAACAACAGGTGAAAAATCACTTAGCCTATTATAAATGGTACAGCATTGCGGCTTATAAACTTGGCAGACCTTCCAAAGCTCTTGCATTGTGGGAAGAAGGATGCAAAAACCATCCGTCTCTTGCAAATGAAGAAGGGCCCTGGAAAGTGAAGCGACGGCAGTCTAAAGAACTCTGAGCATAAAGTTAGACTATTTCAGGGACATTTATTACGATAAACATGGTTTGAAGATAATAGTGAGGAAAGGGCTGATTACATGGCCGAAGAACGTATGTATGATGTTATTATTGCTGGTGCAGGCCCTGCTGGCATGACTGCGGCGGTCTATGCATCCCGCGCAAATCTTGATACTTTGATGATTGAACGTGGTATTCCGGGCGGTCAGGTAGCCAATACTGAAGATGTAGAAAACTATCCTGGTTATGAATACATTTCAGGTCCGGATTTATCCAATAAAATGTTTGAACATGCAAAAAAGTTTGGCGCTGAATATGCCTATGGTGACATTCAGAGTGTAGAGGATCATGGCGACTATAAAACAGTATTTGCCGGAAAAAAACAATATAATACACGTGTGCTGATTATCACCACCGGTGCCCAGTACAAGAAACTTGGCGTACCAGGTGAAGAAGAGCTGGGCGGACGAGGCGTTTCGTATTGCGCCGTATGTGATGGTGCTTTCTTTAAAGAGAAAAACCTTATTGTTGTCGGCGGCGGGGACTCTGCCGTTGAAGAAGGCATGTATCTGACACGTTTTGCCGATAAAGTCACGATTGTTCATCGCCGTGATAAACTGCGTGCACAGAAAATACTGCAGGATCGCGCTTTTGATAATGATAAAGTTGATTTTATCTGGAATACTGAAGCGAGAACCATCAATGGTCCCGATGGCAAAGTGAGCGCAGTTTCGTTATATAACAATAAAACAGGCGAGGAGTACGAATACCCGATTGATGGTGTGTTTATCTATATCGGCATGCTGCCACTGAACGAACCATTCAAATCACTTGGTATAACAAACGATGAAGGCTATATTCCAACAAACGAAAATATGGAAACGTCAATTCCGGGCATTTTTGCAGCGGGAGATATTCGTGAAAAATCATTGCGACAAATTGTGACAGCGACTGGAGATGGCAGTATTGCTGCTGAAACAGCTCAAAAATATATTGAGGATCTTCATGAGGAAATGAAAGCGGCGAACTCCTGAGACGAATCATGTAAAATTCTGCTTCAAAAAAGTCATTACTTCTTAAATCTGCTGTAACATGCATGAAACATTTATGGGGTATAATATAATTAACTAATTGACCCCCTTTTAATAATAAATTAGTTTTTTGCAGGTGATCTATTCACCTGCATTTTTTTTGGCTTTGGAAAGAATTTCTGGACGATGCTTGTCCATTAATGTCGAACAACCGTCAATCTGAATGGTTGTTGGCAGTATTGCATTCAGTGTATAATAGAAGCAGAGTGATTGTTTTTTAAAAGGTTGTTCAAAAATACGGTAAAATGGCACTTCATATTTCTTCGTTAGCCCTTTTTATCCTCCTTTTTGAACACGCCCTTTAAGGGAATGCTGTTTCAGATAAGATTATTGCCATCAACCCGCAGATGACATATATTTCTGCAGTAAATCAGTTTCGGCTGCATTTATACTCCATAAAACAGCCAAAGAGAAAGAAGTGAAGCATGAATGCAGCGCGTAACCAATTGCATATTATTAAATGAAGATAAAGTATTATTGCTGAAAAAGCCGCGCCGGGGCTGGTACGCAATGCCCGGCGGCAAGATGGAACAAGGAGAAACGATTAAAGAGTCTGCGGTGCGTGAATATCGGGAAGAAACAGAGTTGGAACTGATTGATCCGGCGCTGGGCGGTGTTTTTACATTCCTGATTTACAACGGGAAAACAATCGTGCAGGAATGGATGATGTTCACATTCTTCTGCCGTTCATTTACCGGAACATTAGCCAGTTACTGCCGGGAAGGCGAACTGGAATGGGTCACATATGATGCTATAAACGCTTTGCCAATGGCAGAGGGAGACAGGAAAATTTTCGAGCACGTACTGGCTTCCGATAGAACGCTATACGGATCATTTTCATATACCGAAGACTATGATCTGATTAATTATCGTCTGGACCCATCAAGTCCCTGAAGAGGAGAAATGTATCGTGCCAAACAATGAACAGGAAACAAAACTGGTAATTATTACCGGAATGTCAGGGGCAGGCAAAACAGGCGCCGTTCAAAGTTTTGAAGATCTTGGCTATTACTGTGTCGATAACTTGCCGCCTGCATTACTGCCAAAATTTTTGGAGCTTATGAAGGATTCACACAACAATATTAAAAATGTGGCGCTGGTAATGGATTTACGCGGAAGGGAATTCTTTGATTCGTTATTTGAAGCGCTGGATCTATTAGGCGAGGAAGACTGGCTTAATGAACACATCCTCTTCCTTGATGCCAAAGATGAAGCATTGGTTACAAGGTATAAAGAAACAAGGCGTACACATCCGTTGGCTGCGGAAGGGCTCCCGCTGAACGGCATTCGTCAGGAGCGAAAAATCCTTGATGAACTAAGAGGAAGAGCGCAGCGGATTATTGATACGACTAATTTGAAGCCGAGGGAATTAAGAGAAAAAATCCTGAAAGCTTATACGGAAGATCAGCAGGATATCTTTTCAGTCCAAATGGTGTCGTTCGGATATAAATACGGCATCCCAATAGATGCCGATCTGCTGTTTGATGTCCGTTTTTTGCCGAATCCACATTATGTATCGCATATGCAGCCGCTGACCGGCCTTAATTCAGAAGTCTCGTCATATGTTTTCAAATGGTCTGACACACAAAAGTTTAATGAAAAAGTACTTGACTTATTGCAGTTCATGCTGCCTCAATATAAAAAAGAAGGCAAATCACAGCTGGTTATAGGAATTGGATGTACCGGCGGCCAGCACCGATCGGTAGCTATTGCTGAATATTTCGCAAAACAGCTTTCAACGCAATATATTACACATGTCAGCCATCGCGATATTGATAAAAGAAAGGGTCATTAATATGGACAGCAGGAAACAACCGAGCGTTGTAGTCATTGGCGGGGGTACCGGTATGCCTGTGCTCTTACGGGGACTGAAAGATTTGCCGATTGACCTGACCGCACTGGTGACAGTAGCAGATGACGGCGGCAGCACAGGCCGACTGAGAAATGAAATGGCGATTCCGGCGCCGGGGGATATACGAAATGTGATTGCAGCCCTGTCGGATGCCGAGCCGATGCTGCTGGAATTATTCCAACACCGGTTTACAATGGGCAACGGTCTGTCCGGTCATTCAATGGGAAACCTGCTACTTGCTGCTATGACATCGGTTACCGGAACCTTTTTTACCGGTATACAGGAAATTTCCCGTGTACTGAACGTCAAAGGCGAAATTTATCCCATATCGAATGACAGCATGTCCCTGCATGCGGAGATGGAAGACGGCACAATTGTGTCAGGTGAATCCAATATTCCGCTTGCAAACAAAAGAATCGAAAAAGTTTATTTAAGCCCGCAGCCGGTACAGCCGCTTCCGGATGCCGTTAATGCGATTAAAAATGCAGATTTGGTTGTGGTTGCACCCGGGAGTCTATATACAAGTATATTGCCTAATATGATTATCCCTCAAATTGATGTGGCTTTAAGCAATACAAACGCCAACGTGGTCTATGTCTGTAATGTGATGACTCAAGCCGGGGAGACAACGGGGTATACCGCTGCAGATCACGTGCAGGCAATCCGCAGCCACATCGGCGGAAATTGTATTGATTCGGTTGTCGTACATAACGAACCAATCAGTAAACACGTCCGACAGGTATATGCAGAAGAAAAAGCGGCACCGGTTATTTACGATACAGAGCGATTACTTGAAATGGGTCTGCAGATTATCGAAGGTGATATCATCGATTCATCACAAACGACATTGCGTCATGATACCAAAAAAATAGCGAAACTGCTCTATTCGCTGATCGATCAAGCGGTATAGACTGCATCTGACGGCTGGACAGGGAGGTGTTAGAAGTGTCATTTGCATCGGAAATAAAAAAAGAATTGACAGGTATTGAATTGGATTCTTGCTGTAATTATGCTGAATTGGCAGCGCTGATCCGGATGAATGGTGTTGTCAGTGTGTCCGGAAATAAATATACGCTGGATGTCCAGACGGAAAACGCCGCAATCGCCCGCCGTATATACACATTAATTAAATCACAGTATGATTTTTCAATTGAATTGCTTGTCAGGAAGAAAATGAAACTGAAAAAAAATAATGTGTACATTGTCCGGATAAAAGAGGATGTACAGGATTTACTTGCTGATTTAGGTATAGTCCGGAATACGAGTACCTTCATAAAAACGATACCCGAGCAATATTACGCTAAAGATTGCTGTAAACGGTCGTATTTAAGAGGTGCTTTTCTGGCAGGCGGTTCAATCAACAATCCTGAGACATCATCATATCATTTGGAGATTTTCAATTCATATCAGCCACACAATGATTCCTTGTGTGAACTGCTGAACGAATTTGATCTCAGGGCGAGAAACCTGGAACGTAAAACAGGATATATCACCTACTTGAAGGAGGCCGAAAAAATAACCGATTTTCTAAGTATTATTGGGGCGCATAATGCTGTCTTCAAGTTTGAGGATGTCAGGATTGTCCGGGATATGCGCAATTCAGTCAACCGGCTTGTCAATTGTGAAACAGCCAACTTGAACAAAACGATTGGTGCTGCATTTCGCCAGATTGAAAACATCAAACTGATTGAAGAAACGGTCGGTTTGGAGGCATTGCCCGAAAAATTGCGTGAAGTTGCCGCATTGCGTGTACAGCATCAGGATATCTCGCTGAAAGAATTGGGTGAGCTGGTTTCGGGCGGAAAAATTTCCAAGTCCGGTATAAATCATCGATTGAAAAAGATAGACGAGTTCGCCGAAAAACTGCATGAAGACGGATTAATCCCGCAAAGTGAATAATCATTCATTTTTTTCCTTTTGTATGATATACTATTCATATTAAAATGACAATTGCATTATAGTACGTGTTCAAAAAGGACGATAGCAAGGACCGAGAAGTTCGAAGTGGAGAAACAGGCCAACGAAGAAATTCGATGTGCTATTTTTACCGGACTTTTTGAACAACCTCTTATAGCTGTTTTCGCAAAAATCGCTGCTTTTACCGTTATGAAACAGCATTTTTCAGCAAAACAGCGTCCAATAGCAGCAGACATCTAAAACCTGCTGCTGTTTTCACAAATATTTTGAAAACGGTTTCAGTAAAGGCTGATACGGGAGGATGAGATTTTTGGTTGAGAAATCGGTAGAAGTTAAGCTTGAGACGGGATTACAGTCACGGCCGGCAGCACAGTTTGTTCAGGAAGCAAACCGTTATTCGGCGCATTTGTTTCTTGAGAAAGACGGAAAGCGGGTGAATGCCAAAAGTATTATGGGTTTGATGAGTCTGGCCGTTTTACCTGGTGAGACAATCAAAATGATTGCAGACGGTGAAGATGAGGAAATAGCCCTTAATGATTTAATCGAATTTGTTTCGAAATAGAAGTTCTATCAGAGGGATAGCTCTTGTTTACCGTAAACACTTATATTGCAATGTCTGGATATGATTTCTTCAGAATATCAATTTATCCAAAGCTATTAAAAAGGCTGCACCATATTCGATGCAGCCTTTTGTGTGTAATTAATATTTACTTCTTGTCTGAATTTCTTTCCAGAATCTTGTCAATCAGACCGTATTCTACTGATTTTTCCGCTGACATGAAGTTGTCACGATCAGTGTCCCGTTCCACAACTTCCATTGGTTGACCAGTACGCTCGGAAAGGATTCGGTTCATTTTTTCGCGCATTTCAATAATGCGGCGTGCATGAATTTCAATATCCGATGCCTGACCTTGTGTGCCGCCCAATGGCTGGTGAATCATAACCTCACTGTTTGGCAGGGCATAGCGTTTGCCTTTTTCACCGGCTGCCAGCAGAAATGCACCCATTGAAGCTGCCATGCCGGTGCAGATAGTTGAAACGTCTGATTTAATGAACTGCATTGTGTCATAAATAGCCATTCCGGCTGTAATACTGCCGCCCGGCGAGTTAATATACAATGAAATATCCTTGTCCGGATCTTCCGCTTCCAGGAAAAGCAGTTGTGCAACAATTGAGTTGGCTACGTTATCGTCGACTCCACTTCCAAGCATAATAATTCTGTCTTTCAGTAAGCGTGAATAAATATCATATGCGCGTTCTCCACGATTAGTCTGTTCAATGACTGTCGGTATTAAATTCATGTATTGTTCCTCCTTCTTTCAGTTCGAATTCTTCCACTTAGTGGATATCTTTATCATAACTAATAGGTCAAAAAAGGTCAAACAAAAATCATTGCATAATAATGAAAAACCCTTTAAACATCGTTCCCTCCAGACGGAAAAATAAACCTTGTGCTACAAAAGTTTATACTTATTTTTGGGACGCCCCTGTTTACCATATTGTGAGATGATCTCAACTTCTCCTTTACCTTCCAAATAGTTTAAGTAGCGGTGAACAGTCTGATATGATATCGGCAGTTCTTCTTGTAATTCCTGAATTGATGATGGTTCAGACTGTCTTAATAAGGAGTCTTTAATTGACCTTAGAGTTGAATAGCTGATTCCTTTTTCAACAAATACATCCTCATTATTTCCGGTTAATTTAGCAATCTTTAAGTTTATCCGAATCCTTGAAATCAAATCCGGTGCCTTGATCGGTTTTAGAGCAAAGTCATTAGCTCCAGCCCGCAGAAAGACGTCGGCAATTTCCTGCCGTCCATCTACCGTCAAAATGATAATTGGTGCCCGGTTGTTTCGCTTTCGAAGTTCTTTTGTTGTTTTAAGCCCATCCCAATCAGGCATGTGGTAGTCAAGTAAAATTAGATCCGGGATGACGCTTTCACTTTGTTCAACCGCAGCTTTTCCCGTAGATATTTCGATGCTGTTCCATCCGGCATAATCACATATCTCCTTCAACGTGAAACGGATATCCTCATTATCATCAACGATTAATATGGTGATACTCATTCGTTCTTTCACCTGCTTCCTGTATTGGTAGCGTAATATTCATTTGTGTATATTTGCCAGGAACACTGTTTACAGTTATATTTCCCTGGTGATTTTCGATGACGCGTTTAACAAACGAAAGACCGATACCGGATGAATCCTTTGTACTGAAGCCAGGCTGCCAAATATCCTTTAGATGCTCCGTCTTTATCCCCGGACCGTTATCCTCGACGCAAAACAAAATCCCCTCATCTATCTTTTTGACATTGATATGGATAAATCCTTTTTTTTCGGCAAATGAACTGATGGCATTTTCTAAAATATTTGATATGGCACGTGAAAAACGGATCTTATTAACATGAATAGGCGGCAGATTTTCGTCAATATCGATTTTCAATTTTATAAGCTGATTATCAATGTTAAGATGGCTCGTTACATATTCGATTAATTCTTTGACTGTCAGTTCTTGTTTATTATTTTCATAAAGTATTTCGGAAATCATATCATTTATCTTTTTAAGTGAATTGTCCACTCGTGCAAAATAAGTTCGTAGTGTTCCGTTTTCAGATTGCAATTTCATACCAATTAAAGATACAAGGCCTTCAACGGTAACAAGGGGAGTTTTCAGGTCATGTACCAGCATACTGATTTCTTCGTAAACTTTTGATTCCGTAAGTGCCGTCCGGGTTTCTTTCAACTCTTGCTCCTGTAAATGATATTTCTTCAAGGTATCGAGTTGTCTGTTCAGAAGATGGATCAAAATTGTAAAAATAATGGCGATCGTAAGAAAAACAATAAAGAATATGGATGAAATCGTATTCAATAGACTATTTCCGGTTAAAAACTGATCCGCCATTTTAATGCTCGCAGCCAGATCATTTGTCCCAAAGCCAAATGCCGTAAACGCCGGGATTAGATACAGCCATTGAATCGCCAGCAAAACTAAAAATAATATGATGGAGAAGATAATGTAATAATGCTTTTGTTTGGGGATGTATAATTGAAGCAAAATAATAATCCCAGCTGCAAAAAAGTGTCCGGTGTATGAAAAATGTTCCTGATAGAACAAATTGTAGAATAACAAAAATGAAAAAAGAATTGTTAGAAGACTAATTGAAAACATCACCGAGTCCGTTTGTTTTGTAAGTGTATTTGCTAAAATCGCCGAGCCGAAATAAATGAAGAAAAATGTTAAAAGGTATTTGGCAATATATACAAATGTTGTAATTAAGAGCAAACCACTATCGCTCTGAATTATACTGTTATAAATATTGTCGTTAATGAAAATAGACCAGTTATCATAAAGAATCGGCAGCAGAAATCCATAGACTGCCAATAAAAAGCCAATACATCCAAATATCAGATATTCTCTTACGTTGACCATTGAATCAGCCTTTCTCACCGGAATACAGAATTAAAGGGGGTTTGCAGGTCTTCTAATTTGCTCACAAGTGTTACCGGGATGGAGTGTTTACGGATTAAGCTGACATAGTCTGCTTCGTTTTTCATATTATGTAATCCAATAAAGTAATCGGCAGATGGGGCGATTTGTTCAAACAGCTTCCAAGTTCGTGTGTTGTTTCGATACCTGCCGGAGATATTCACCAAAATGATAGGCAACTCGGTCGCCTGAGCCTCGGCAATTAATTCTGTCATTCTGCTCAATTCTTCCGGAAAAGAACGTCCGGTTTGTGATAAACCATTGGTGCTGAATCCGAGCATAATGACAACACTGTTATAGTCATAAAGATCTGTACCGAGGGCTCTTGGCCGGTAGTCTGCTTCAAGGTTAAGATTCTCGGCTATACTTAGCAGAACACTGCTTTCGGCAGCCTGTCCGGCTGATGTAATCAATACCTTCTCATCCGCAATCGGAGCAGGGAGATTTGGATACATGTTGATGTACGTAGACTGTGATGTTCCAAGTGATTTAACTGAAAATAGAATAGCAATGGAAAAACAAATTATGACGGGAATAAATTTTTTGATCATCTGAATCTCTCCAATATAAAAAAGGCAAAGCATCTGCTTTACCTATTATATACTTTATTCACAATTTTTCAATTACTCCTTCATTTTAGGATCCAAAGCATCACGCAAGCCATCACCAAAGAGGTTGAATCCAATAACAACAAAAAATATAGCTAAACCCGGAAAGGTTATAACCCATGGCGCGTTTTGCAATGCCGCACGCCCATCACTTAACATGGCTCCCCATTCTGGAGTAGGAGGTTGTGCTCCGAGTCCAAGAAAGCTCAGTCCGGCAGCGTCCAATATAGCGGTGCCGACACTGAGTGTCGCCTGAACGATAATAGGAGCGGTGCAGTTAGGCAGCACATGTTGCATGAGCGTTCTTCCGTGCTTGGCACCGATAGCCCTTGCAGCTTCGATATACTCTGTTTCTTTTACAGATAAAACAGCTGAACGGATGATCCGCGCGAACTGAGGAATGCCGATGATTCCAACCGCTATCATTGCGTTTCTTAGACTCGGACCAAGTACGGCAACTAATGCAATAGCCAGCAAGATACTGGGGAATGCTAATAGAATATCGATAAAACGCATGATAATCTGATCAACCCATCTTCCAAAATAACCGGCAACCGCCCCTAATAAAACACCAATTATCATGGAAATTCCAACTGCAATGACGCCAATTTGAATAGATATCCGCGTACCATAAATTATTCTGCTGAAAATATCACGGCCAAGGGCGTCTGTCCCCAGCCAATGTTCTGAAGATGGTTTCTGGTATTGATTAAGAATTGATTGTTCTGTAGGACTATGTGTTGCAATTAAAGGAGCGAATATAGCAGTAACGATCAGAATGAAAATAATACAAAATCCGATTAACGATGTTTTGCTTTTTAATAAGTGAAGCAGTGATTCCACCCACAAATTTCTTGGTTTGGCGGTTTTGGCATCTTTTGTTTCCGATAAATCCGGATTTGTTATAGGATTTGGCTGAAGTGACAAAGGTGAACATCCTTTCGTTTGATAATAGGAACTATTAATTTTTCGAACTACTCATAACGAATTCTGGGATCGAAGTATTTATATAGAAGGTCAGTTATCAAATTAACGAAAACAAATATAATGGCTATAACAAGTATCGTGCTTTGAACTACCGGATAATCACGACCGAGAACCGATAAATAAACGTACCGTCCTACTCCGGGCCAGGAGAATATCGATTCTGTCAATACAGCCCCTCCAAGCAAAAAGCCAAATTGAAGTCCAATAACCGTCAAAACGGGAAGAAAGGCATTCTTTAATGCATGCCGGAAAATGATGATCCGTTTTTTTAACCCTTTTGCATCAGCAGTTTGGATATAATCCTGATGCATCACTTCAAGCATGCTTGAACGCGTCATACGAGCAATGATTGCCATCGGGATAGTTCCAAGTGCTATACCCGGCATTAGCAAGTGAAAGAATGAATCTTTAAATGCAGCCCAATTCCACGTTAAAATACTGTCAAGCAAATAAAAATTTGTTATCGTTTCGAGCTCTATACTTGATGATAATCTGCCGGATGGCGGCAACAGCTGGAGCTGAACAGAAAAAAGCAAAATCATCATGAGTCCAAGCCAAAAAATCGGCATCGAAACACCGAATAAAGCTCCTGTCATACTGATATTATCAAACCAGGAATATTGCTTGACCGCTGCAATGACCCCGGCAGTTATTCCCACAGCTATCGCTAAAATCATGGCAAAAATCGTCAGCTCAATCGTTGCAGGTAATTTTTGTAATAATTCGTACGCAATCGATTCGTTTGATTGGATCGATTCTCCTAAATCACCTTGAACTATTTTTCCGATGAAATTTCCATATTGAACAATGTAAGGGTCATTCAATCCCAATTCTTCACGCAACAGTTCAAGCTGGGTTTCGGTTGCTTTGGTTCCAAGCATACTTTTAGCTGGATCTCCCGGGATTAAATGTATCAGGGAAAAAGTTAAAATTGAGACGCCAATGAGCACAGGGATGGTCAATAGTATTCTCTTAAAAATATATTTTAGCATTTTGGAATTCCTCCATTAATCTGGAATTAACTCCAGAAGCCAGGATTGGCAATCTGGAGTATTTATTCCAGTTGGAAAATTAAGATTTTTATTATTGGAATGTCTGTTATTTTTTGAGATCCAACAAATTAAATGGTTCAGTACCAGTCGGATGTGGTACATAATCTTTTACGTTTTTGCTCGCAGCGATTGGCGGTGTTGTATGGGCAATTGGAAACCAAGGTGCATCCTCGTGAATAATTTCTTGTGCTTCCATATAATATTCAATACGTTTTTCCTGGTCCATTTCCGTTTGGGCCGCTTTTAATAAGTCGTGAACTTCATCACTCTTATACATGGCAACGTTGCCTGCTGAAGCATTCGCGTTATCTTTATCCAGCAGGACATAAAGGAAATTGTCCGGGTCACCATTGTCACCGGTCCACCCAAGAAATTTCATGTCGTAGCTTGTATCTTCACCGGACGTATGAGTGTCCCAGTCGTTAACAACAACCTCGACGTTGATATTTACTTCTTTTAACATTTCCTGTATAGCTTGAGCAGTTATTTTTGGTTGCGGCATATAAGGTCTCGGATTGGCAAATGTGTGCAGGTTGATATCAAAACCATCTGCATACCCCGCTTCTGCGAGTAGTTTTTTAGCTTCTTCCACATCATATCCATAATCTTCAATATTATCGTTATACCCCCATAAAGATGGAGGAAGTGGATTTTTAGCCGGTTTTCCGATTCCATCATACAGACTCATTAGCTCCTCTTTGTCAATAGCTAAATTAATAGCCTGACGGACCAGCTTTTCGGACATTGGCCCTTCTTTACTAGTATTAAAAGCCATATAACTGACGTTCATAGATGGTCTACGGATGACCTGAAGATTTTCATCATCTTCCGCAGTTTGAATATCCTGTGGATTCAAACCTTTCATCAGGTCAATTGACCCAGCCTGCAGTTCAAGAAATCTTGCTCCATTATCAGGGATTGTCCGGAAAATCACTTCGTCTATTTTAGCAACTTCTCCAAAATAGTCTTCGTTTTTAGAAAGTGTAATTTTGTCATCCGGAATCCATTCTTCAAATACAAACGGTCCGGTGCCAACGGGGTTTTTAAAAAAATCTTCACCGTGTTTTTCGATAGCCTCAGGACTTGCAATTCCGAATGGCGGCATCGCTAATGTCTGCAGGAATGGGGCGTTCGGTTCTGATAATGTGAACTGAACCTCGTAGTCACCAGTTGCTTCTACATTTTCGATAATACCTCCCATATCTTCATCAGTAGACCCAAACATGTATGCATAGTAAGAAAAATCACCAGAGGTAGTCCAGCGCTCAAAATTATAAACGACATCCTCTGCATTGAAATCAGTACCATCATGGAACTTAACATCATCCCTTAGTGTAAATGTCCAAACTAAACCATCATCACTGACATTCCATTCGGTTGCCAGTGCCGGTTTCACTTCAGTACTATCCGTTTTGTATCTGACTAAAGGATCGAAAATTTGATTGGTGACATAGATGGACTCACCATCAGTAACTTTTGATGGATCAAGTTGAAGGGAATCATTACCGCGCCCGAAGACAAGGGTCTTTTTACCGTCTTGTGCTTCGGCTTCATCCGAACCCTCATCACCGGATGAATCTTCAGATTGACTATCGCCGGTTGAACCGGTGCCTGCATCGTCTGTACAAGCGGCCATAATAAATACAACAGCAAAAAATAATGTAAACAATAACACGTAATGGCGCTTCTTCAAGTCAAGTCCCCCTTTGTAAATTTGTAGTTTTGGAATCACTCTTAAGTATTTGCTTTATCCAACCACCTCCTTAGCGAAATGACATGCTGCCATTTGGCCGCTTGCTGATACCTGTCTTAATGCAGGTTTTTCGGTACGGCATATCTCCTCAGCTAGCGGACATCTCGTATGGAATTTACAGCCTTGTGGTGGATTCGCTGGTGAAGGCAGATCACCTTGTAAGATAATACGCTGTTTTTCGTGGTGCGGATCTGCTTCAGGCACCGCTGATAAAAGTGCTTGTGTATATGGGTGTTTCGCATCCTGATAGACGTCATGAACATCGCCGATTTCAACAAGTTCTCCCAGGTACATCACTGCTACACGATCACTGATGTGATGGACAACACTTAAGTCATGGGCGATAAAAATATATGTAAGGTCAAATTCCTGCTGCAATTCTTCCATCAAATTAATGACTTGTGCCTGAATGGAAACATCCAATGCAGAAACAGGTTCGTCACAAATGACCAGTTCGGGATCCAATGCGAGTGCTCTTGCAATACCGATCCGCTGCCGCTGTCCGCCGCTGAATTCATGCGGGTAGCGATGTTTATGATAGCTTTGCAGTCCTACAACGTCCAGGAGCCTTTCCAACCTTTTGCCTCTTTCTTCTTTGAGAACATTAAATATTTTCATCGGTTCCATAATTGTCTGTTCAATTGTTTTTCGCGGATTTAGCGATGCGTATGGGTCCTGGAAAATAATTTGCATTTCTTTTCTGAGCTTTCGCATCTCTTCTCCCCGAAAATGTGTGATATCTTTACCTTTGAATAGAATCTCCCCATCAGAAGCTTCCAGCAATTTTAATATGACCCTTCCTGCAGTTGATTTCCCGCAGCCGCTTTCACCAACCAATCCAAGTGTTTCGCCTTTTTTAACTGAAAAAGAAATACCATCGACTGCTTTTAACACAGGCTTTTCTTTTGAGAACAGCTGGTTATTTTTTAATGGAAAATGTTTTTTTATATTGTTTACTTCTAATAAAGTACTCATGTTTCCACCGCCTTTGTTGGGTAGTTTTCATAAAGCAGGCAGCGGACTTGGTGGTTTTCGCCAACCTTCAGCAATTCAGGATCGTTTGTTAAACATGATTCCATCACATGTTTGCATCTCGGAGCAAAGCTGCATCCATCAGGCAGATCACGTAAATCCGGCGGTACTCCGTCGATAGCCTCCAATTTTTGTTTGTTAGACGTTATTTTCGGTATTGAATTCATGAGACCTTGCGTATATGGATGTTTTCCATTATCAAATAGATTATTGGCATCTGAGAATTCAGCTGGTTTCCCAGCATACATCACCATAACGCGGTCGCATACTTCGGCAACTACGCCTAAGTCGTGCGTTATCATGATAATAGCCATATCAAGTTCCCGCTGCATGCGCTTCAATAACTCAAGAATTTGTGCCTGTATGGTTACATCGAGTGCAGTTGTCGGTTCATCCGCGATCAGAAGTGATGGATTACAGGATAGCGCCATTGCAATCATGACACGCTGACGCATTCCGCCGCTGAATTCATGCGGAAAGCTTTTCAGTCGTTTTTGCGGTTCCGGAATGCCGACTAAATCAAGCAATTCGAGGGTGCGTTCTTTTGCCTCTTTTTTAGATGTATTCTCATGTGCCAGGATGGTTTCCATCATTTGTTTTTCAATCGTGAAGACAGGGTTTAATGATGTCATCGGATCCTGGAATATCATACCTATTTCTTTGCCGCGGATCTTTCGCATCTGTTTTGGTGATTTATGGAGCAGATTTTCACCTTTGAAATGAATTTTGCCATCTGCAATCTTGCCGGGAGGGGAGGGGACCAGTCCCAAAATAGACATTGCCGTCATACTTTTGCCTGATCCCGATTCGCCTACAATACCAAGCGTTTCCCCCGGACTTATTTCAAAATCCACACCGTCCACTGCTTTGACGGTTCCGGACTTTGTGAAAAAATGCGTATGTAAATCGCTGACTTCAAGGAGTGAATCAGCTTTTTTCATGGACAGCCTCCTAAGTTATGATAAATTATTTGATTGTTTTGAATTAACATATATTATACAACCTAAATAAAGGATTTTGATGTTTTTCTCTTTTTTCTCAAAAAAATAAATATTGAAAATAAAAAGAGGGATGAAGAAAAGGCTTGTTTAAATCAAAAGATGACGTTATAATATTTATTGTGTCTGAATCAATTACCATCATATGCGCTCGTAGCTCAGTCGGATAGAGCACTGGTTTCCGGTACCAGGAGTCGGGGGTTCAAGTCCTCCCGGGCGCGTTTTACATGAAAAAGCAAGTGAGAGCAGATTTGTTCTCACTTGCTTTTTTATTTCCCCAAATGTTGGATGCCTGCCAGGAAAGAAACTGAAATCACAGTATTGTTTCACAAATTCAAGACTCCCGCTCCGGCTTTTTCTTATCAGGAAACATCAGGCTGAATACAATTCCGAAAAATGCTGCGATGAAAAAGGTGGAGAACCTTGATGTAATGATGCTGTCAAGTGGTGTGCTGATCCATAATACAGTAAAGACAAATCCGGAAATGATGGTCGCGATAACCCCGGAGCTCGAATAGCGTTTCCAGAAAAATGTCATGAGGATGGCCGGTGACAGGGTGCATCCGACACCTGCCCACGCCCAGCTGACGATTAAATAAACCAGTGATTCGGATGTCAGAGCGATGATCATACCAACAATTCCGGATATGAGAATTGTGATCCGGGACACCCGCAAGAGCTGACTATCGGTTAATCGCATGCCAAGTGCTTTATGAATAATGTCTTCACTGACGGAGCTTGTGAGAACCATTAATTGCGAATTGGCTGTTGTAATAATTGCAGCCAGGATTCCTGCGAGTAACAGTCCTGCTATCCATGGCGGCATTAAATCAAGAATCATATGCGGAAGGATCGTTTCTACATCTGAAAATGTGCCCTGACTGTACATGGCAATAGCTGCAAGGCCAATCAGAAACGCGCCGGTATAGGCCAAAATTGTCCAGACAATCGCTACGTTTCTAGCTTGTTTTGCTTCTTTCTTATCTTTCAGTGCCATGAAACGTGCGGTCAGTTGTGGCTGGCCGCCAAGATAACCGAAAAACCAGGAAAAATTATTGAAAAATAATACCCCGAGGGCAAACCCGGTCGCCCCGCCAAACCAGGAATTGAACGAATCACCGGCAGTTACCAGTGATTGGCTGATGGAAAGGTCGTTCGTGAAAACATAGATCAATGCAACAATCGGCAGAATACAAAGCGTAATCAGCATCATGATACTTTGCAGCATATCAGTCCAGACGACGGAAATGAACCCGCCAAAAAAAGCAATGCCCAGAACGACAATCGTTGCCAGTACAATGCCAACTGTCTCATTCATGTTAAATGAGGTAAAAAATAACTTGCCGGCACCTGCCAATTGTGCACCAACATAAAACATGAAGAAGCCGGCAATCAAAATACTGGCAACCCAGCGGATAAGATTGGCTTTTTCGCCGTAATTAACGGCCAGATAATCCGGCAATGTCAACACACCGTGTTTATCAGTCTCATCCATGAATTTTCTTGCCAGAAACAGCCACGCAAAAATGATACCGACGGCAATTCCGAGTGCGACCCAAATCCCGGACAACCCGGTTGTGAATACAAATCCGGTGAATCCCAAAAGCAGCCATGCCGACTCGCCTGTGGCCCGTTCTGAGAATGCAAGCGCCCACCCCGGCAATTTTTTTCCGCCAAGGAGAAATATCGAATGACTCATCCTCGTCCGGCTTGTATAAAAGCCGATTGCGATCATTACAATGAAATATAAAATAAACTCAATAATGATGATATTACTCATTTATGGCCTCCTATTTTGCTCTTTGCCCTTCATTATTCGGCTATGATAGGAAGCGGTTTTGCTATGTCGGAAAAAAATGCATGTTCATCATTCCACCCCCTTGTATGATGTTTATGAACGGGTGTCAGACAAACATGCATTGTTTTTCGAACTCTATAAAGCTATAGCCATAAGCTCAGTGCCAATAACAGACCAAATGCCCAATGATGCCATGCTGCCCATTTCATGCCACTCACTTTCTCAGCCCGTGTGGCATTTTTCCGTAAAGACCAACGCAAACGGGAAGCAAAAGGCAATGATAGCAGGACAATGATGGCTGAGGGTGGTAAAATGCCTATTGCTGCCAGAAAGAGAACAATCACATATGTCAAACACAGCAGAACAGTTAGCAAATTGATAGCCCGATTGCGTTCGAGAATCATTGCAAGTGTTGTGCGGAATGTATGATCTTTCTCAATGTCTCGTATATTGTTTGTCAGAATCATAGACGCAATTAAAAAAGCAAACGGCAAGGAGACAGCAGCAATTGTGAAGTCAAGCATATACCCTTGAACGACATAGCTTAATATCGTGACAACCGGACCAAGAAATATGAAGGCCACTGTTTCGCCCAAACCGATTGAACATAATGGCCGCGGACCGGCAGAATAGAGATAGCCGAAAATAATCCCGGCAATTCCCACAGGTATAATCCAGAGTGTGCTTTGCACCGCCAACCAGATGCCAATAGCAATTGCTGCACATATCATCATAATAGCAAGATATGGAACGGTTTGATGAGCAGGGCCCTTTGCATCAGAAACATCGACAGTCCATTTTTCCTTGTCCTGCCCATGCAGAAAATCATAATAATCATTAAACAGATTCGCAGCGGTTTGTATTAAGAGTGCTGCTGTAAGCATAGCAAGAAAAATGTCAAAACGGACTCCGCCATGTATGGAGGCCATTCCGGTGCCGGCCAGAATCGGGGTAATTGTTCCGGTCAGCGTCATCAGGCGCAGTAATTGGATCCATGTTGCCCGATAATAATAGGTTTCGTGACTATTGTTGACTGTGGACTGCAGCATAACAGTTCATCCCCTTTATTAAAATAAAACCATTAAAACAATAAGTGCCATAAAACCGGCAGCCTCGACTGATTCCAAAAGTGCTGCGTTTACGAGAGCTTTAAATAATGGTTTTTTATTACCAGTGTCAGCTTGCTCCCACAGTTCAGCATTTGATAAAACCTTAGTGAATCGTTTGAACCCGACAAACACACCCCACAACAGTGTGGATGTTCCAATCGTCAGGGCAGCAATCCAAATATTCCCGTACCGTGTTGCAATGACATCATGCCATTGGCTGATTGGGCCGAACACCGTGCCGAGCAGTATCCCTGTGGCGATGACGCCGGCGCCTGCTCCGGTCAAAAATTTGTGGGACCATTGCATCAATGCCTGCAATAATTGCCGCTGCTGAATGAAAGTCATTTTCCTGACTGCGGGGTACACCCCCCATCCTATAAACAAAATACCGCCTGCCCAAATAATTGCCAGCAAAATATGCACAACCAACATTGCCTGACGCAGTTCCCATGGCATGATTGATCACCAGCTTTGTTTAGTTGATTCCATTGTATACCTGGGGGACGTCAAGTGATGTGACAAATATCACATCATTTCAGCTGTGCTTGTTTTCTGAACGTGAGTTTTTGTCTGTTTTGTGGCAAAATGGAACCAGAGAGGATAAAGGGGGAGGGTTTAGATGCGGCCGGCAATTGTCCAGGAGCAAAAATTACAGCTTAAGATGAATCAGTCGCTTATTCAGGCGATTCAATTGCTGCAGTTTTCCGGGATGGAAATTATTGACTACATCCGGGAACTCTCCAAAGAGAACCCTTTAATCGAGGAAGTGAATTTTGACTATGAGATAAGCAGTTTTAAACAAGCCAGTCCGAGTGAAGCATCAATTGGAGAAATCAATCAGGCCGAGCTGACAATGCATGAACAGCTCAAAAGTCAGATCTATTCAATTAATGTACCGGATTGCTTACGGAAAACGGTTCTTTTCGGGATAGATTCACTGAATGAAGATGGATATTTGGATATCGATTTGGAATCCTGGGCAGCGCAGTGTGACAAAACGATTGACCAAGTTGAAGAGGCGCTGCGGTGCATTCAAATGCTGGATCCCAAAGGAATAGGCGCACGCAGCCTCCAGGAGTGTATTTTGCTGCAGATGCCTGGTGATGATGTGTTTTTGCAAGAGCTCCTAGCTGATCATTTGGACTGGGTTGCCGAAGAAAACATCTCTGAAATCAGTGATCATTTCCATCTGTCTAATGAAGCAGCAGAGACATTGATTAAACAGATCCAGTCATGCCATCCGAAGCCGGGCCAGCTTTTGTCGACGAAAAAGACAGAGTATGTTATTCCGGAAGCCTATATTTATGAGGAAGAGGGCAACTGGAAGATTTCGTTTTACAAATGGCATTCACCGACAATCGAAATCAATGAATCCTATAAAAATCTTCAAGTGGATGAAAAGCAGGCAGCCGATTTTTTGAAAGAAAAATCCAATCAGGTCAACTGGCTGAAACAAGCCATCCAATTCCGCGGGAACACACTTGAACGAGTGATCGAAAAAATTGTTGAGCACCAGCGCATGTATTTTGAACATGGTCCTTTTATGCTGCAGCCGTTAACATTAAAAGAACTGGCTTCAGAACTGGATATGCATATTTCCACAGTCAGCAGAGCGATCACAAATAAATACGTACAGACAAAACAAGGGATTATTCCGCTGAAATTCTTTCTCCAGCCAGGTATCAAGCAGAAAGATGGTCAGCAGACCGCTTCGTACGTTATCAAGCAATTAATCGCGGAACTGATTAAAAATGAAAACAAAAAAAAGCCGCTATCTGACCAGGCTATCAAAGACCGGCTGCAGAAGGAATTCGGGATTACGGCTGCACGCCGGACAGTCATGAAATACCGGGAACAGCTGGGCATTCCTTCGTCAACAAAACGAAGGGGAAAGTGAATCTTCATTCAGTGGGGCGCTTTTTCTCCACTGAATGTTCGTTGAATCGAATCGGACATTTAAGGACAGTTAACCGGCGTTTTTTGCCGGATTACTAATGAGGAGTGGAACGTATGCAGCAAATCATCCTTTACACAAAAGAAAATTGTCCTTTGTGTGATCATGCATTTGCGATGCTCGAACTATTGCAGCATGATTACTCGTTTGAAATAGAACTAAGGGATATATACACAAACGATAAGTGGCTGGAACAATACCAGCTGCAGATTCCTGTGGTCCAATTCAGGGCGGCAACGCTTAATTGTGAACAAATCAGTTATGAAGCGCTGGAACAGGCACTGCTCGAATCCGTCAACTAGCATTACCGGTTAGAGAACATTTTATTTGTATAAAAAAATAGATATGATAAAATATAATTGTAACGGAAATTCAAGCGCATATTTTTTTGCCTGCGGCGGGACACAATATTACTGATCGGGACAATTTATGTCCACCCAAGGAGTTTTTTCATGCACGAATTGATTGAGATGCAGAAAAAATTATACCCCGATTTATTGGAAGTTATGCAGGAACGGTATATGCTCCTGCAAAACATTGAGCTTTTGCAGCCGATCGGCAGGCGTGCACTGGCTGAAAATACTAATCTCACTGAACGGCATGTCCGCGGTGAAGTAGATCTTCTTTCCAGTCAAAATTTGATCAATATGTCATCAAAAGGAATGCAATTGACAAAAGAGGGAAAATTAGTCATTGATCAATTAGCAGCCTTTATACATGATGTTATGGGTATGGACGTTTTGGAAAGACAGCTGAAGGAAACATTACAACTGGATGATATTATGATTGTCCCTGGTAATAGCGATGAGCATGATGGGGTAAAACAAGAAATGGGAAAAGCCTGTGTGTCAATTTTAAAAAAGCACTTGTCTTCCGAACAGACAGTAGCTGTTACGGGTGGTACTACCATGGCTGCAGTTGCTGATATGATGAGCCCTTTTAAGGATAAGAGAGATTGCCTGTTTGTCCCGGCCAGAGGCGGCATCGGCGAAAAAGAAGAAGGACAGGCTAACACAATTGCGGCCAAGATGGCAAGGCAGGCAAGAGGCAGCTACCGGCTCTTATATGTTCCGGATCCTTTAAGTGAGACATCGTACAGAACGATGATAAAAGAACCTGCCGTGATTGAAGTGTTAAAGCTTATTCAAGGATCTTCATTCGTTCTGCATGGAATAGGCGATGCCATCACCATGGCACAGAGGCGCAAAACATCAACCGATATTATTCAGAAGCTTCGGGAAGAAAAAGCTGTCAGTGAAGCATTCGGTTACTATTTTGATGGTGATGGCAATATCGTTCACAAAGTAAGGACGATTGGCCTTCAGATGGATGACATGACAGAAAATAGTCAAACAGTGGTTACCGTGGCAGGCGGCAAATCAAAGGCAAAAGCTATTGCATCGTATTTTAAACAGGGAAAAAGCGACCTGTTGATTACCGATGAAGCTGCAGCTGAAGCGATTTTAGGGGATAAAACTTCCCTTTAAAATAGTGAAGACCAATAATCATTAGGAGGAATTATAAATGGCAATTAAAATGGGAATTAACGGTTTTGGACGCATTGGCCGCAATGTCTTTCGCCAGGCAATGAAAAATGATGATGTTGAGGTTGTTGCCGTCAATGACTTAACGGATGCAAACATGCTTGCACACTTGCTGCAGTATGATTCCGTTCACGGCACATTGGATGAAGAGGTTACGGTTAACGGCTCCAACATTGTTGTAGGCGGCAAGGAAATTAAAGTGCTCTCGGAACGTGACCCGGAAAATCTTGGCTGGGATGAGCTCGGCGTTGAAATTGTCATTGAGTCAACAGGCCGTTTCACACAGCGTGATGATGCGAAGAAACACCTCGATGGCGGTGCGAAGAAAGTGATCATTTCAGCTCCGGCCAAAGAGGAGGACCTGACAATGGTTATGGGTGTAAACGAAACGGATTATGATCCTAAGGAGCACCACGTTGTTTCCAACGCGTCGTGCACAACAAATTCGATTGCACCGCTTGCGAAAGTATTGCATGACAAATTCGGTGTTAAGCGCGGCTTGATGACAACGGTCCACTCTTATACGAATGACCAGCAGATTCTGGATTTGCCACATAAAGACTACCGCCGTGCTCGTGCAGCAGCACAAAATATCATTCCGACAACAACCGGTGCTGCTAAAGTTGTCGGCAAAGTCGTCCCTGATTTAGACGGCAAACTAAACGGTAATGCAGTCCGTGTACCGACACCGGACGGTTCATTGATCGATTTGGTTGCTGAACTGGATAAAAATGTAACCAGGGAAGAAGTGAATGATGTATTTAAAGCTGCTGCCGAAGAAGAAGGATTGAAAGGCATTGTCGGCTACACTGAAGCACCGCTTGTTTCCAGTGATATTGTCGGGACCACTTATTCGTCACTGTTTGATGCGCAATCAACCATGGTGATGGAAGATAACATGGTAAAAGTTGTATCATGGTATGATAATGAAATGGGCTATTCTGCACGGTGTGTTGATCTGGCAGCCTATATTGGTAAACAAGGATTTTAAGATGAACTTTAAGGGGGAGGGACTATATCCTCCTCCTTTTTTTCAGTGTATAATGGGGCAGAGAAATATTTTAAAATATACATACTTGCTAAGCAGGAGGTTTTGACATGAACAAAAAAACGCTGCATGATCTTGATGTAAAAGACAAAAATGTGTTTTGCCGCGTTGATTTCAATGTTCCAATGAACGATGGCATCGTTACAGACGATACACGGATCAGGGCTGCCCTCCCGACTATTGAACATCTTTCACAGAATGGGGCTACTGTCATTTTGGCAAGTCATCTCGGCCGGCCTAAAGGTGAAGTGGTTGATAATTTGCGTCTTGATCCGGTCGCGGAACGCTTGAGTGAGCTGCTCGGAAAAGAAGTGGTTAAAACTGATGCCGTTTACGGGAAAGAAGTAAATGAGGCACTCTCACAGGTCAGCGATGGCGATATCGTATTAATTGAAAATGTCCGGTTCGAACCCGGTGAAGAAAAGAATGATCCTGAATTGGTACAAGCCTTTGCGGCTATGGCTGACCTGTATGTTAACGATGCATTTGGAGCAGCACACCGGGCGCATGCATCGACAACAGGTGTTGCGGAAAAACTTCCTGCTGCAGCCGGCTTTTTAATGGAGAAGGAAATTGATGTGCTCGGCAAAGCGCTGGAAAATCCTGACCGGCCTTTCACAGCCATCATTGGCGGTGCAAAGGTCAAAGATAAAATCAATGTGATTGATCATTTGCTGGACAAAGTCGATAACCTGATTATAGGCGGCGGCCTTGCTTATACATTTGTCAAAGCGCAGGGCCATGAGATTGGCAAGTCATTGCTCGAAGAAGATAAAATTGATCTGGCAAAAGAATTCATGCAAAAAGCACAGGATAAAGGTGTTCAGTTTGTGATGCCGGAGGATGCCGTAGTAGCAGATGATTTTTCAGAATATGCCAACACGAAAATAGTTGATATCACAGAAATCCCTGCCGATTGGGAAGCCCTCGACATCGGGGTGAAAACACGCGAAAAGTATGGACAAATCGTTAAAGATTCCAGATTGGTTGTTTGGAACGGTCCTATGGGTGTATTTGAATATAACGCTTTCGCTGGCGGAACACGGTCTGTCGCGGAAAGTCTGGCCAATACAGAAGGTTACACGGTTATCGGCGGGGGTGATTCCGCTGCAGCAGTCGAAAAATTTGGTTTTGCCGATGATATGGATCACGTTTCAACCGGCGGCGGGGCATCGCTGGAATTTATGGAAGGGAAAGTTCTGCCCGGTGTGAAAGCACTTGACGATAAATAATATTGGAGAGGTGATACAATGCGTAACAAAGTGATAGCTGGAAATTGGAAAATGAATAAGGTTCTATCCGAAGCCGATCAGTTTGCTGATTCTGTGACAGGAAAGCTGCCGAAAGATGATAACGTGGAAGCGATTGTCTGTGCGCCGTTCCCATTTTTATCGTCCCTCGTGGAGAAAGCAAAAGGAAGCAGCTTAAAAATCGGCGCACAAAACATGCATTTTGAAGACAGCGGCGCGTTTACCGGGGAAGTTAGTCCGGAAATGCTGAAGGATCTGGGTATCACACACGTCGTAATTGGCCACTCTGAACGCCGTGAACACTTTGCCGAAAGCGATGAGTCGGTCAATAAAAAGGTGCACGCTGCATTCAATCATGATTTAATCCCGATTGTTTGTGTCGGGGAAACGCTCGAACAGCGTGAAGCAAACGAAACGATGAGCCACATTGAAAATCAGGTGCGGACAGGTCTGATGCGGTTGACTGATGAACAAATTGGATCGGCTATTATTGCCTATGAGCCTATTTGGGCAATCGGTACTGGCAAAACGGCCTCAAGTTCGGATGCCGATCAAGTTTGTTCACTTATCCGCAGTGTCGTTAAAAACATGACGTCAGAAAATGTAGCTGAACAGGTAATCATTCAATACGGCGGCAGTGTCAAGCCGGCAAGTATTGATGAACTTCTGGAACAGCCTGATATTGACGGAGCGCTTGTTGGTGGTGCCAGTCTCGATCCAGAATCTTTCCTGCAGCTTGTGGAGGCAGGTGCGAAATGAGTGATAATAAATTAGCAGCACTCATCATTCTGGATGGATTTGCCATCCGGGATGAAGAAATGGGCAATGCTGTCAAACAGGCGAATACCCCAAATTTTGATCGTTACTGGAATCACTTTGCCCATAATCAGTTAACAGCGTCCGGTGAAGCGGTCGGCTTGCCTGAAGGTCAAATGGGCAATTCGGAAGTGGGGCACCTCAATATTGGTGCCGGACGCATTGTCTACCAGAGCCTGACCAGAGTAAACCTGTCCATCAAGGAAGGCGATTTCTTTGAGAAAGAAGCGTTCTTAAAGTCCATTAAGCATGCCAAAGATAACGATAAGGCACTGCATATATTCGGGCTGCTGTCTGACGGCGGCGTCCACAGTCATATCAGTCATCTTTTTGCACTGCTGAAACTCGCAAAAGACAATAATCTTGAAAAAGTTTATGTGCACGCATTTCTGGATGGACGTGATGTCGGACCGCAAACTGCAAAGAAGTACATTGCACAAACCGAAGACAAAATGAAGGAATATGGCGTTGGACAGTTTGCTACGATTTCAGGACGCTATTATTCGATGGATCGTGACAAACGCTGGGAACGTGTGAAAAAAGCATACGATGCCATGGTTTATGGCGAAGGACCGTCATATCGGAATCCGTATGACATAATTGACGACTCCTATGAAAATGGCATTTATGATGAGTTTGTGATACCGTCTGTTTTGACGGACGACAACGATGAACCGGTCGGTAAAGTGGAAGATGAGGATTCCATCATCTTTTGCAATTTCCGTCCTGACCGGGCGATTCAGATTTCCCGGACATTTGCAAATGATGATTTTCAGGACTTTGACCGCGGCGAACATCCGCCGAAAAACCTCGATTTTGTCATGCTCACAGAATTCAGTGAATCAATCGACGGCTATGTAGCCTATAAGCCGGTCAATCTGGATAATACAGTCGGTGAAGTCTTATCGCAGAATGACATGAATCAGCTGCGAATTGCTGAAACGGAAAAATATCCGCACGTTACATTTTTCATGAGCGGCGGACGTGAAAATGAATTTCCGGGCGAAAAGCGTGTGCTGATTGATTCGCCAAAAGTGGCAACATATGATCTGAAACCGGAAATGAGCGTATATGAAGTGACCGGTTCGCTATTGGAAGAGCTGGATGCCAAAACGCATGATGCGATCATCCTGAATTTCGCCAACCCGGACATGGTCGGGCACTCCGGAAAACTGGACGCGACAATTCAAGCGATTGAAGCAGTTGATGAATGCTTGGGCCAAGTCGTGGATAAAATTCTGGAGCTTGGCGGAAACGCAATTATTACGGCTGATCACGGTAATTCTGACGAGGTTATTACATTGGAAGGTGACCCAATGACAGCCCACACGAAGAATCCTGTTCCGGTCATTGTCACAAAAGAGGACGCAGAACTTCGTGATGGCGGTGTTTTAGCGGATCTCTCACCGACATTATTGGACTTATTGGATGTAGACAAGCCGGACGAAATGACCGGTGAATCATTAATAAAGAATTAAAGGAGTGGTTGGATGCCATACATTACAGACGTTTATGCCCGTGAGGTACTTGATTCCCGCGGCAATCCGACAGTAGAGGTGGAAGTATTTACCGAATCAGGTGCATTTGGTGCAGCACTGGTGCCGAGTGGAGCCTCAACCGGTGAATATGAAGCCGTTGAATTACGCGACGGTGACAACAATCGTTACCTCGGAAAGGGCGTGGAAAAAGCGGTTGAAAATGTCAATGATGTCATCGCACCGGAATTAATAGGTGTTGACGCCACACGACAGAACATTATCGATCAGATTATGCTGGAACTCGATGGCACTGAAAACAAAGGGAAACTGGGAGCTAATGCGATTCTTGGCGTCTCGATGGCAGTCGCACATGCTGCATCCAGTTATTTGGAGCTGCCGTTATATAACTATCTCGGCGGCTTTAACGCCAAAAAACTTCCAGCACCCATGATGAACATTCTCAATGGCGGTGAGCATGCAGACAATAATGTGGATATTCAGGAATTCATGATTATGCCTGTCGCGGCGCCAACGTTTAAAGAGGCACTGCGTACAGGCGCGGAAATTTTCCATTCCCTGAAAAAAGTGCTCAAGTCTAAAGGCTATAATACTGGCGTCGGTGATGAAGGCGGATTTGCGCCGAATCTAGATTCCAATGAAGAAGCACTCGGAACGATTGTCGAAGCCATTGAGACTGCCGGCTATAAACCGGGCGAAGAAGTTATGCTGGCAATGGATGTTGCTTCCTCTGAATTTTATGAGGATGGCAAGTACCATCTGAAAGGGGAAGGGGTCACCCGTACGGCGTCAGAAATGGTCGACTGGTATGAAGATCTGGTCAATAAATATCCGATTATCTCAATTGAAGATGGACTTGATGAAAACGACTGGGAAGGACATAAACTGCTGACAGAGCGAATTGGCGATCGTGTTCAGCTCGTTGGTGATGATCTGTTTGTGACGAATACGGGCAAACTTTCACGCGGCATTGAAGAAGGCGTCGGCAACTCAATTCTTGTCAAAGTAAACCAGATCGGTACCTTGACTGAAACATTCGAAGCGATTGAAATGGCTAAGCAATCAGGATATACGGCTGTCATTTCACATCGTTCAGGTGAGACGGAAGATGCGACGATAGCTGATATTTCCGTTGCCGCAAATGCCGGTCAGATTAAGACAGGTGCACCATCCCGCACCGACCGTGTTGCCAAGTACAATCAGCTCTTGCGTATTGAAGATGAACTGGCAGGCATGGGCGAATATGCCGGTTTAGATGGATTTTATAATTTGAAAAAATAATGAAATGCTGACGACCAGATAGAAAGATGGCGATCCAAAAGGAGAGCCATCTTTTCTTTTTGCGATGTAGCTTTAAGCGCCAGTTGGTGCGTAGTCTGCCGCTGCGGAAATATACGCCGCTGTTATTATGTTTTAAAATCTAATATTTTTTGCCTAATTAAATTTCTTCTGTGAATATTAATTGGAGTAAAGAACAGTCGACTCCTGCGGGAAAGCGGTCAGCTTCTCGAGTCCCTTTTACCATTTGTATCAACGTGAAAAGTCTTCGAGGTGACCTCTCGAATCCCTTTTGCTGCTTGAATCATCATGAAAAGTCTTCGATCTGGTTTCTCGACTCCCTTTGGCACCTTTAACCGCTGTAAAATGTCTCCGAACCGGCTTTCCCACGATCTGAGCAGGAAGCGCTCCTTTCGAGGAGACTGAATTGTTGCCCTTAGGTGCGCGACACCCCAAACTGAAATCAAGATAGCACATACGCCGCAGTTTACATAAACTGTGAACATTTAAGGCAATAAAGCTTCACAAGAGCCTTTCAATAACCGCCATCAGCTTAAGCCCAATTATTGTGAGAATAGGTGAAAATTAAATTGGACAGTAATAAGAAATGATGATTTTTATGGGGGGGACCTATGACATACAGTGAGGATGAAACAGAGTGAATCAACATGTAAAACCACGAAAACCGGTCATTCTATTAAATATCGATTCATTGATGCCTGAACCGCTGGAAATGGCTGTACAAACCGGAAAGGCACCAGCTTTGAAATTTTTGATGGAAAATGGTACCTATATTTCCAATATGGTCAGTTCTTTCCCTACGATGTCAGTGACGATTGACAGCAGTCTTCTGACAGGCACTTATGCTGATCAGCACCAAATTCCCGGTTTAAACTGGTTCGATGATTCTAAAAATGAGATTATTAACTACGGAACGGGATTTAGGGAGACGAATAAGTCAGGGCTCAGAAAAACAGTCCATAACATGCTTTACCGCCTGAATAATGAACACTTGAGCAGTCATGTCCGAACGGTTTATGAAGAATTGGCAGACAAGGGAATTCAATCTGCTTCCATTAATTCCTTTGTTTATCGCGGCAACACACCGCAAAAGTTGCAGGTTCCCGGAGTGCTTCGTGGATTTACCCGTTTTAAAGATGGTCAGTGGACAGCGGAAGCCACATCGATTTTTTCCTTAGGTGTTTTTTCTAAACTGCGTAAGCGAAGTGTGGCAACACAAATCGCAGCCGGAAATTATAAATATACGGCTCGGGAGCTGCGTCATTTAATCAGCCGGAATAACCTCCCGGGCTTTACATTTTGCATCTTTCAGGATTTGGACTTCCGCATTCATTTTAAAGGACCGATGGATATAAAGGGAATCGCCAAAATTGACCGCCAAATCCAAAAAACGCTCAATTTGTACGCGAGTTGGGAAGAAGCGCTTATCCGGAATGTATGGATGGTTATGGGAGATAACGGTCATGCGCCGATGGGTTCCAGGTACCGTGACTTTGTGATTGATCTTCGCAAAAGACTGAAAAAATATCGCATCGCACGAATTCAGCATCCCATCCGAAAAAAAGATCAGATAGTACTCAGTGTGAACCAGCGCATGGCATATGTTTACATACTGGATGATACATTACCGCTCTCAACTGTTACCGGACAACTAATGAAAGATTCCCGGATTGATATTATAGCCTGGAAATCCGGAGACGGCATTCGGATCGAATCAGGCATGAGAGAAGGTACATTGCACTATAGTCCAGGCGGTGAATATTCAGACGTGTACCAGCAAACATGGCACATGAGAGGAAACCCTGAGCTTTTGGATGTAACGCTTTCAAGTGATAACAAAATTTCTTATGGTGATTATCCGGATGGATTAGCCCGTATTTACGGTGCATTGCACTCTCAGCCGGGACGTTTTGTCGTCGTTAATGCAAAACCCGGGTGTGAATTCAAAGCGCAATCGACACCATTTCATCTTGGCGGTGCAGCACATGGTTCATTGCACAAGCAGGAAACGCTGGTTCCCCTGGTAATTGCAGGGACCGCCATCAAACCAAAGTATTCGCGGCTAGTCGATATGAAATCTTTTCTGCTGGACCTGCTTGAACGCTAAAAATTATAAATTTCCTCGACACGAATCTTTTTGATGCTGCTGGCAAAAACAGTGTCGGAAAGGTGCCATTAAGTTGGCATAGGACAAATACATCAATGAATAGTGTTAACTGGATAACTATTCCAAATTTGGGAGAGGATTATGTGGCACAAAAGGTGCTGGTATTTGGTGATATTGGCATTGACGATACTGTGGCCCTGATTTATGGCTATTTTGATGACACGATTGATATTGTTGGTGTTGTGGCTAATTATGGAAATATACCGAGGGAGAAGGCACTGGCAAATGTTAATTATGTAAGAGAATTGTTTGATATCGATCCATCGATAGAGGTTATTTTAGGTGCGGAGAAACCGATGACTGGTGAGAATCCAATATTTTTTCCGGAAATTCATGGAGAATACGGGCTTGGACCGATTGAGCCGCCGCTTTTGAATGATGAGAGTGTTGTTGAAAATTTCTTTGAAGTTGTTGAAATTATTAAGCGGTATCGCAACCAGGAGTTGGTAATTGTAAATATCGGCAGGCTGACCTCGCTTGCCACGATGTTTATTCTGTATCCATTAGACATGGAGAATGTGCGGCACGTTTATATCATGGGCGGGGCATTCTGGGTGCCGGGGAATGCAACGGCGCTCTCGGAGGCCAATTTCTATGGTGATCCGATTGCCGCGCAGCTGGTTCTGAAGAATGCACATGATGTGACAATCATCCCGCTCAATGTTACTCAACAGGCAATTGCGACGCCACAGATGGTCGATTATATCAACAGGATGGGTCAGGCGAAGATTATAAAGCCGCTTTTGGACTATTATTATCATTATTATAAACAGCGAAATCCAAGGATACATGGCAGTCCGCTGCATGACGTTGTGACATTGATGGCAACCGTTGATAAAGATATGTTTATGTTCAGATATTTGCCGGTTGAAATTATTCAAAGTGAATACGGGGAGGAAAGAGGTCAAAGTATTGCCGATATCAGACCATATGTGGATCTCCAGGAGTCTGAAGCCAAGGATGAAAAACATCACCGCATCGCACTGGAGCTCGATTACTGGCAATTTTACAATAAATTTATGTCTATCATGACTGGGCAGGCGTTTCAGTGAATGGCATAATAGATTGAAAGAGCGTTTGTACGAGGTGATTCCAATCGATATTTTAACAGCTATCAAGGCACGCCGGTCCATTCATAATTTTAAACGTGACGAAATAGACCACGCTACATTACGGGAAATTTTCACTTACGGGTCATATGCACCGACGCATTATATGAAAGAACCATGGCAAATAAAACTGTATGAGAAGGAAGGCAAGCAGAATTTTGTTGATGCCATCATTACAAGTTATCAGCGTATTGGCATGCTGAAGGCGAGTGATGACCAAAAGACACAAAAAATGATCGTATCCATGAAGCAATTTTTATTGCAGATCCCGCATCATGCATTGATTTATTTTAGTGAGGAAGAAGATCCTGTCCGATTTGAGGAAGAATATGCAGCTGTTTGTGCATTCATTCAAAATGTCCAGCTCGCTGCATGGGAGTATGGTATCGGAATGCTCTGGACCATCACACCGTATATGCATGATAAAGGATTTGCCGAGGATATCGGATTGGATGGTGAGACCGATAAAATTGCAGCCGTCATGCAAATCGGCTATCCGGAAAAAATCCCGCGCGATAAAGGGAGAACACCGATTGAAGATAAGCTTGAGTTTATTTCGGAGTGAACATATGGATAGACAGTCAGAGGATCCGTATTGGGCGGGAGAACAGAAACATGAGCCCGAGAATAGAAAAAGCCCGGAACCTTATAAGATTCCGGGTATCAAGCCAGTTATTCGGTTTTCTCCTTGATGAACTGAACAACTTCTTCAGTAGTGCCCATCGATAAGAGCTTGTCTTTGTAAGAAGTCATTTTTTCTTTTGATAGTCCGCGTATTTGTGTGCGGGCCGGCAGAATAGATGTTGCGCTCATACTGAATTCATCAAGACCAATGCCGAGCAATGCCGGGATGGCAATCGAGTCACCGGCCATTTCACCGCACATGCCAACCCATTTATCCTCAGCGTGTGCAGCTTCGATTACCGTGCTGACAAGATTCAGAATGGCAGGATGATACGGCTGGTACAAATAAGATACGCGTTCATTCATCCGATCGGCTGCCATTGTATACTGAATCAAGTCATTTGTGCCAATGCTGAAAAAGTCGACCTCTTTAGCAAACTGTTTGGCCGTAACGGCAGTTGATGGAATTTCCACCATGATTCCAACCTCAATATCATCTGAGACGCTGGCACCTTCATCTTTCAGGTTTTGCTTTTCATCCAGAAAAATTCCTTTGGCCTGACGGAACTCTTCCAATGTCGCCACCATCGGAAACATGATTTTCAGATTTCCGTGAACACTTGCACGCAACAATGCCCTCAGCTGTGTGCGGAAGATATTTTCATTTTCCAGACAGAAGCGAATGGCCCGAAAACCTAAAAACGGGTTCAGCTCTTCCGGCAAGTCCAAATAACTTAATTCCTTATCCCCGCCGATATCAAGTGTGCGGACAACAACCGGTTTATCTCCCATTTGTTCAAGGACGGATTGATAGGCATCGTACTGCTCGTCCTCGGTTGGCAACTGGTTTTTGCCCATGTATAAAAACTCAGTGCGGTACAATCCGATGCCTTCACCGCCGTTTGCAAGAACACTTGCGACATCATCCGGTGTACCGATGTTGGCTGCGAGTTCAACCTGTTCTTTATCGGCAGTTATCGTTGGTTCGTCTTTCAGTTTAGCCCATTCTTCTTTTTGCTTTTCAAATCTCTCCTGTTTTGCTCTATAGGCAGTGAGCTCCTCGTCGGAAGGATTCACGATGACATTCCCTTCAATTCCATCAACAATGAGCATGTCACCCTGTTTAACGTTGCCGGTGATTTTTTTAGTACCGACGACAGCAGGGATTTCAAGGGATCTGGCCATAATGGCTGAATGTGAAGTTCGTCCGCCAATGTTTGTTGCAAATCCCTGAACAAACTCCCTGTTCAACTGGGCGGTGTCAGATGGGGTTAAATCATTGGCAATAACAATTACTTCTTCATCGATCAGTGCCGGGCTTGGAACGGTGACACCGAGCAGATGTGCGAGCACCCGTTTTGAGACGTCCTGGATGTCGGCCGCGCGTTCCCGCATGTATTCATTGTCCATATTTTTGAACATATCGATGAACATATTGGTTGTCTCTTCCAAAGCAGCTTCAGCCATGATATTCTCGTTTGTAATTTTATCTTTAATCGGATTAACTAGTTCCGGATCATCCAGCACGAGTAAGTGGGCAGAGAAAATTTCTGCATGTTCATCTCCCATTTCATTTCTGGTGTGCTCCCGGATTTTTTCGAGTTCTTGTTTAGCTGTTCCCAGTGCGTCCTTGAGACGTTCGACTTCTTTATTTGGATTATCAATTGATTTTTTCTCGTAGGTTAATTCCGGTGTAACCAGCTGATATGCCTTGGCAATTGCTATGCCATTTGATGCGGCAATTCCTTGAATCATAATAGTTGACCAACCCTTCGATTGAATTTTACTCCATTCTTCATTTTACACGTACATGCTTCGACAAATCAAGAATTCCTCTTTGCCAATCCAACTATCCAGTCCAATAGAAAGTGGAAAATTTCATTTCGGTTAAGCTCATTCAGTAATTCGTGCCGTCCATTATCCGCCAGCTTAGTTATAACATGATCAAGTCCTGCCTGATTGTATAAATCTGCTGTTTTCCAGATTCCTTTTGTATAGTCACCGACTGGGTCTTCAGTACCACTGATAATGAGCATTGGCAGGTCTGATCGGATGTTTCGGTTATTGTTCTGATTGTGAATGATTGACAGCCCGGTCATGAGATCTTTGAAAAATCCTGCGGTCGGAATGAAGCCGCAATAAGGATCGTCGATGTAGGATTGGATGGTCTTTTCATCACAAGTCAGCCAGTCAAAATTTGTCAATTTGTTTTTAATACGTTTGTTATAGGCAGAAAAAACAAGTTTATTCATCAATCGGGATTTTTCTTTCGCCGGTAAAACTGCAGCAATCCTCATTGCGGTTTCAGTGGTGATTCGTGAATAATAGCCTGTACCGGACAAAATCACTGCATCGATTAAATTGCTGTTTTCCTGGATATAATGCCGTGCCAGAAATGATCCCATACTATGGCCCAAAAGAAATATAGGTATGTCAGGATAGTCCTGCCTGATCTGCGTTGTCACCGCAAGCATGTCATCTGATGCTTTTTCAAATCCATCCTCATCAGCGAGATAGCCGAATAAGCCTTGTTTTTCCCCGGTTTTGCCGTGGCCGCGATGGTCATTTCCATAAACGGCGATATTGTTTTCAATCAGGAAGTTTGCAAAATGATTATATCGTCCAATATGTTCAACCATACCATGAGCGATTTGGACGATTGCTTCCGGTTTCTTTTCAGAAGCAGGTATCCATTTCTTCAGGTGAATTCCGACATTATCTGGGCGGGTTAACCACAATGTTTTTTCCATAAAGTCATCATCCATTTCTACACATGTCATTACTCTTATAATAGAATGGAATATACAAAACGTCTAAAAATAAGCAAAGGATAACTTGCGATAAAAGATAATGTTGTGCTAAAGTACATAATAGGAACAGAGCGTTTTTGACTGGGGGTGCTGGTTAACATGGAAACTGTCGTTCATATAGCATTGTTGATCGATGCCATTATTATGGTTGTTCTTATATTATTGCAATCAGGAAAAAGTGCAGGCCTGTCCGGAGCTATTTCGGGGGGAGCTGAGCAGCTTTTCGGTAAACAAAAAGCACGCGGGGCGGATTTATTTTTACACCGGGGAACAATCGTTACCGGCGTACTGTTTTTTGTTTTAGCTTTTATAAGCGGATATGTAATTCAATAATGTATGAAAGACTCTTATCGGTGTGATAAGGGTTTTTTATTTTTCAGAAGCTCAGTATTGGGGTAAGGTATACTATATGAACTTGGAATCTTAGAAGGAGATGAAACACACAATGAAAATTAAATTGCCGGAACCGTTTACGTTTGAAGCTGGCCCGCGTGCGGTATTATTATTACATGGATTCACAGGACATTCAGCAGATGTACGCATGCTGGGACGTTTTTTGGAGAAAAAAGGGTACACGAGCCATGCGCCAATTTACCGCGGCCATGGAAAAGAACCTGAGGAACTGGTAAAAGCGAGTGCTGATGAATGGTGGGAAGACGTTACAAATGCCTTCAATCATCTGAATGAACGGGGATATAATGAGATAGCGATTGCGGGGCTGTCGCTTGGCGGCGTACTGAGTCTAAAGCTTGCATACACGGAAGCGGTTAAAGGCGTCATCCCGATGTGTGCCCCAATGTTTTTTGACAATGAAGAGGAGCTGACGAAAGGCTATAAGTTTAAAGCGAAGCAATTTAAGCAGCTGGAAGGGAAAGATAACGATACGATTCAAAAGGAAGTCCAGGAACTTGTCGATAATTCACGTGATATGTTTTCCGATCTGGCCGATTTAATAACGGAGGTAAATCATAATATTGACACGATTTACACGCCGACGTTCGTTGTTCAGGCACGTCAGGATGAAATGATCAATACCGACAGTGCCACATACATTTATGAAAATGTTGAAACAGATCAGAAGGATATTAAATGGTATGAAGAGTCCGGTCACGTTATTACGATGGGTAAGGAAAAAGAACAGCTTTATGAGGATATCTACCAATTTTTGGAGTCCCTTGACTGGAGCAAATGATTATAATCAGAGAAAAACGTGAATAATAGCAGTAGAAAGAAGGTGAGAAACATGAATGAAACAATGCAGGAACGAGTACGCAATTATTTTAATGAACATAGTGAAAAGCCACTGGCAGTCCATGAGCTTGAGGAAGCATTAGAACTAGAGCAAGCTGTTGAATTTAAAGAATTGGTAAAAGCGCTGAATGAACTTGAGGAATCGGGAGAACTTGTCCGTACACGCAAAAACCGTTTCGGGCTGCCGGAAAAGATGAATCTTGTCCGGGGCCGAATTCAGATGCATGCCAAAGGATTTGCGTTTTTGATTCCGGATGATGATGCTCAGTCTGATGTGTATATCCATCATTCTGATCTCGCATCGGCTATGAATAATGATAAAGTTATGGTGCGGATCGAGAAGCAAAATGCCGATGGAAACAAACCAGAAGGAACGGTTATCCGTATTTTGGAACGAGCGACGCATCAGATTGTCGGCACGTTTGAGGACAATAAGTCATTTGGCTTTGTTGTTGCCGATGATAAGCGGATCCCGAACGATATTTTTATTCCAAAAGGCATGAATGGTGGTGCGGTGAGCGGTCACAAGGTTATTGCTCATATTACGAAATACCCGGAAGACCGCATGAGTGCTGAAGGTGAAATTGTTCATATCCTTGGACATAAAAACGACCCGGGCATTGATATCATATCCATTATTCATAAACACGGCATCAAGATAGATTTTCCCGAAGAGGTCCTAAATCAGGCAGCCAATACGCCTGATGAAATTGATCCCTCTGAAATGGAAAACCGTCGTGACTTACGCGAGAAGCAGATTGTCACGATTGACGGTGCGGATGCCAAAGATTTGGATGATGCGGTCTCCGTTAAACAATTGGAGAACGGGGATTTTCAGCTCGGCGTTTACATTGCGGACGTCAGCTACTATGTGGAGGAGAACTCTCCGATTGACGAGGAGGCGTTCGAACGTGCCACTAGTGTCTACCTGGTTGACCGGGTCATACCGATGATTCCGCATCGCTTGTCAAATGGCATCTGTTCCTTGAACCCGCAAATGGACAGGCTGACACTCGGATGCGAAATGGAGATCAATACGAAAGGCGAAGTGGTGAACCACGAAATTTTCCAGAGTGTGATCAGGACAAATGAACGCATGACGTATCATGATGTGAATAAAATCCTGACTGAACAGGATGAAGCACTCCGTGAACGATATAAGCCGCTGGTTCCAATGTTTGAAGACATGGAAAAACTGGCTAAGATATTGCGTCAGAAACGCATGGATCGCGGTGCCATTGACTTTGATTTCAAAGAAGCTGAAGTACTCGTCGATGAGACAGGCAAACCGGAAGATGTTGTTCTAAGAGAACGGTCGGTGGCCGAGCGGCTGATTGAGGAATTTATGCTGGCAGCGAACGAAACAGTTGCCGAGCATTTTCATTGGATGGATGTTCCATTCATACACCGAATTCATCAGGAACCGGATGAAAGCAAACTCCAACACTTTTTCGAATTCATCGCCGGACTTGGTTACGTCGTGAAAGGGACAGCAAATGAAATCCATCCTTCTGCCCTGCAGAAAGTGATTGAAGAAGTGAAGGGCAAACCTGAAGAAATGATTGTTTCCAAGCTGATGCTGCGTTCGATGCAGCAGGCTAAATACGATCCCGGGAGCATCGGGCACTTCGGACTGGCAACCGATTTCTATACACATTTCACATCACCAATCCGTCGTTATCCGGACTTGACGGTTCATCGTTTGATCAGAACCTATTTGATTGATAAAAAATTGGACGGAAAGACAGCCGGATACTGGAAAGAACGTATGCCGGAAATCGCCCGCCATTCTTCTGGAATGGAACGGGCGGCTGTTGATGCTGAACGGGAAACAGATGACTTGAAAAAAGCCGAGTTCATGCAGGATAAAATCGGTGAGGAGTATACAGGTGTTATCAGCTCAATTACCAATTTTGGCTTGTTTGTCGAGCTGGAAAATACGATTGAGGGACTTGTCCATGTCAGCTATCTGACTGACGATTATTATCATTACGATGACCGCCATCATGCGATGATCGGTGAACGTACAGGCAATATGTATAAGATTGGTGAAGAGGTCGATGTGCGTGTTGTTAAAGTCAATACTGATGAGCGTGTGGTAGACTTTGAGCTGGTTTCAACCAAGCAGCCAATGAAAAAAAATAAAAATAAGAAAAAGATAAAGGCGAAGAAAGCGAAAAAATAAGGCTCAGAAAACAGGGAAAAGCTAAAGTGATGCGGTTAGCCTCATCATTTTAGCTTTTTTGTTATTTAGGAAACTATAAAATTCCACGGTTTGGATAACTTTTGTTATTCTGCGGCGGGATTGCGAATTGAGAGATTTGAGGGGGTTGAGCAGCTTTCGCGCGAGGATGGTTTAAAATCGCGCAACGAGCCATGAATTTGGCGCGACGTCCACAGGAAATCGCGCAACGCGAAAAAAGTCGGTGCACCCCCTTCTATAATGTTGATTTTCGGTGGCTGCCGAAAATCGTCATACTGAAAAATTCTTCGACCTTTGATGATGTGCTATATTAATACTGACCACAATTTACTTTAATGGCCGGGGGAAGTGTCCATAAATTATTTGAAAATCATTATGTGTGAATCCAAAATATAGCAAGTAAGTCCATTGACAATTGGCATAACGGGTATTTTCTGTTAAAATAAATTTCACGGAAGCAGTAGGAGGACGCACGTATGCCAAAAGGAAATGGAAAAACAATTGCACAAAATAAAAAAGCAAGACATGATTTTTTTATAGAAGAGACGTATGAAGCCGGGCTGGTTTTACGGGGGACGGAAATTAAGTCAATTCGTGCCGGACGTATCAATTTAAAGGATTCCCACGCACGGATCGATCACCGCGGTGAAGTGCAACTTGTTAATATGCATATTGCACCATATGAGCAGGGGAACCAGTTTAATCACGATCCGACCCGCTCGCGCAAACTATTACTGCATCGGAAAGAGATTGACAAGCTTGTCGGCCAGATTCACCAGAAAGGCTATTCACTTATACCGCTTAAAGTGTATATCAAAAACGGTGTTGCCAAAGTGCTGATTGGTCTCGGAAAAGGGAAAAAGAAATATGATAAACGTGAAGACCTGAAACGGAAACAAATGAAACGGGATGCAGATCGAGCAGTTAAGGAAAGTTTGCAGTAACCACAGGGTAATTTGACTTATAATTGATCTTTGTTATAATAATAATTGTCGTAATGACAGATAAATGAATAGTGCTCGTCTATCCGAGCGTATTCTCCATCTTAATCAATGGGGACGTTACGGATTCGACAGGGATAGATTGAGCTCAGACTGCGCGTCGAGGTTACGGCTCGTAAAACGTTAATCGTCTAAATATAACTGGCGAAGAAAACAATTCACCAGCTTTAGCAGCTGCCTAAGCACTGCCTAAAGCGATCCTTCCTGCCATCGCCCGCGTGGCAGGTTCAAGGGTCTCAAATGAAGCGGGCTATTCCGTTATCCACCGTCTGAGGATGATGGCAGAACTTAATCAGACTAGCTGCCGGTAAGCCTGTTGGCAGGCTGAACGGTAAGCGAATGATAATATGTCAACTATGCGTGTAGATGTCTGAGTGGCGATATCTCTGGACGTGGGTTCGATTAGTAATTAGTCGCCTTTTGTGGTAACACAAAAGTGATAACCTGGCTTTATCGGTGAAACCTAAGCTACTTTTAAAAGTAGTATGGCGACACCGAGCGGTATGTGGAGAAATCCAACAGCCGTGTATCGACTTATAGACTGCCATTTCCGGCAGTACTAGGATGCGGAATTCTGCCATAAGGCAAATTTACATTTCGCATAACACGCCAGGGAGCCTGTTGAAAAGGAAAACAGGTTCAAGATATAGTCAGTGCCATGTCGAAAGCATGGAAGAGCACGTCCCACCGTCTCCACCAATACATATGTTGGTGGTTTTTTATTTACTATTTTTTATTAAAATCAATGTATAAACGGATGTTGCTAATGCAAGAACAGATGGCGTAAATAACCCCCCTGCTGCTCATGAAAGTATGATCAGCAGGGGGGCTTTTGTCAGGTGTCCTGGCGATCAGCCCAGTGCGACGTCCAGAATCATCATAATGGTAAACCCGAACATGACACTCATAGAGGCCAGATCTTTGTTGCCGTTTTCCTGTGAGCCTGGGATAACTTCTTCAGCTACGACGAAAATCATTGCTCCTGCTGCAAAGCTGAGTGCATATGGTAAAATCGGCTGCATAAAGATAACCGCCAACGCCCCAACGACACCAGCTATCGGTTCGACCGCTCCAGACATCTGTCCATAAAAGAAACTTTTCCTTCGCGACATTCTTTCACGCCGAAGTGGCATCGAAACGGCAAGTCCCTCGGGAAAGTTCTGAATTCCAATGCCGACTGCTAGAGCAATTGCACCACCAAGGGATGCTGCCGGTAAATCGGCGGCAATTGCTCCGAAAGCAACACCGACTGCAAGACCCTCCGGAATGTTGTGCAGCGTAATGGCTAAAACAAGCAGCGTGCTCCGTCTTTTTCTTTCCGGGTTGATTCCTTCAGCCTCTTCCATGTCTAAACCCGGATGAAGGTGCGGGAGTAATTTGTCTGCTCCCCATAAGAAAAAACCACCAAGTAAAAAGCCAATAGCAGCGGGAAGCCACACTGGTACAGGTCCTCCTTCTGCCTTTTCCAATGCTGGTGAAAGCAGTGACCAAAAACTTGCAGCAATCATAACACCACCTGCAAATCCCAGCATGCTGTCCATAAAACGCTGGTTGACCCCTTTTGTTGTAAAAACCAGCGCTGCACCCAAAGCAGTCATTCCCCACGTAAAGGTGGTAGCAATTGCAGCCTGCACGACTGGGTCAAGAGCTAAAAAGTAATCAAACATACCCGATATCTCCTTTCGTTTGATAGTCATAAGCCGTTATTGGTTAGAGTATGCTTTCACATTAATTAATTGATTGATTATACCACTTTTGTTTCATTGAGGCTTAAAAGTTTACTGAGGTAAACATTTGTTGACTATGTAAATATAATACTGCTGATTTTGCGTAATGTCAATTGTCGTGCTGATTGTCCAGTTCGTAAAAATTTAAAATTATTATTAACCCTGACAAATACACAAAACCCCGCCTGTGCTATAATTAAATGTGGCAATCTTTCTAAGCGGGTGTAAGCATGCAAAAATTCAATAGGGTCAAACCTAAGCATTTAAAAACAGACAATTCACCAAAGCATAATATCATCACAAACCGAGATGAGAATTTCAATTCTTTTTATCAGAGTTATCAGCATGTTCTGGAAGAATTGTTCTCGCATTTAAGGGAACAAAACAGTGAGTTGAGTGAATTAATCATTTTCGAAAAGGCGCGTAAACTCCTTGATCGTATGATTTTTATTTGCTTTTGTGAGGATACTGGTTTACTGCCGCATAACATGTTCCGGAGGGTTGTAGAGGGAACAATATATACGGCTGACATGAGTAGTACGAATATATGGACTCAGCTGAAAGGATTGACCCATACGATTGATCATGGAAATACTGAAATAGGTATAAATTGTTTCAACGGCGAATTGTTTAAAGAAGATACTGTTTTGGATCATTTGGTTGTACAAGATGCTATTTTCCCGTTATTTAAGAAGGTAACCTGTTATGACTTTGCGACAGATTTTGATGTCAGTTTACTTGGCTATATTTTTGAGCAATCAATTGATGATGCGGAGGCAATGAAGGCAGTCATAATGGGGGAAGATTATGATCCCCGGCAAGGAAGACGTAAAAAAGATGGCATATTTTACACCTCTCCCGATGTTATCAGATTGTTGCTTCAGGAGACCTTGCTAAAATGGATTGATGAAAGGAAAGATGAACTGGATGAATGTTTCACTGAAGATGGTACTGAGCAGCCTTTTGAATGTGATCAAAAACTGCAGAAGCATTTAGAATCGGTTAAAATTCTCGACCCGGCTGCAGGGAGTGGTGCTTTCCTGAACATGACGTATGATATGTTAATGAATGAATGGAATGAAAGCATCAAAAACTTGCCAGAAGCGGCTTCAGCAAATGCTCATCATGTAACTGCCAATCTGTTCGGTGTTGAATTGAACGAAGATAGCCTCAAGGTGGCCAAACAAACCTTATGGCTTAAATCGGCTGTTAACCGGCAAGGATGGGGGACCCCGCTTGAAAATAATTTGAAAACAGGAAATGCCATTATTAATCAGCCATTTGTTTCGGAGCAGGCATTTGATTGGCATCAGGAATTTCCGAGGGTTATGGATGACGGCGGTTTTGATGTGATTATTGGCAATCCTCCATATGTTTTTGCACGAAATGAAGGGTTCACAGAGAAGGAGAAAAATTATTTTAACAGACAATACATTCTGTCAGAGTACCAAATAAATACATATTTGTTATTCATTGAGCGCTCTTATCATTTGTTAAAAGAGGGAGGATGGCTAGGTTTTATTGTACCGAATAATCTGCTGACAATTGATTCGTGCAAAAAAATGCGCCGTTTTCTGCTGAAACATACCGGCAATTTGAAAATCATCAATATCCATAACCGCATGTTTGAAGAGGCTGACGTCGATACATGTTTGCTTATTTTCCAAAAAACCGAACCAAATACCGTTAAACTGGGCGAATTTCTTAACGGAAATCTTGAAATTGCAGCCGAAGTGGAACCGGAAGTATTACTGGATGATCAAAGCATCATCAATATTTCACTGCTGAAAAACAAACAGGTTCGCGACATCATGAATAGGATTGAAACAGGGAATCCCGTCCTAAGTTCACTCGCCACGGTGAAGTCAGGATTAGTTGCATATGAAGTCGGCAGGGGCGATCCCAAACAAACGAAAGAAATGAAAGAAAACCGGGTCTACCATAGTACTTTCCAGGTTGATGATACCTGCTGGATGTATCTCGAAGGAAGCAATGTCTGCCGTTACAAAATTGATTGGGGCGGCAGCTGGCTTCAGTATGGCCCGAACTTGGCAGCGAGACGTAACGAGGATATATTCAAGAAGCCAAGAATCCTGATAAGGCAGATTCCGTCAAAATCAAAGTATGCCATTAATGCAGTTTATACCGAAAAAGAAATGTTAAATGACCGCAATTCCAATAACATTATCGACTTCAACAAAGATCCGCTGTTTTTGCTGGGAGTGATCAATTCCAAAATCACAACGTTCTGGTTCATTCATAAATTTGATAAGTTCCAGCGAAAAACGTTCCCGCAATTTAAGGTGAAAGACCTCAAAATGTTTCCGGTTCCTGATGTATCAGAGATAGAAATGAAACAGATATCCAAAGCAGTAGCCCGTATGCTTGATCTTCAGCGTCTGAAATGTGAGGAGTTAGAACAAATCGATGAGCTGCTTCAGGAAGAACGACAGTTAAATGAACAAATTGACCGGTACGCAGCGGATGCGTTTGGTTTGAGTGGTGAAGACCTCCAGCTTATAGATACTAGTCTGGAGGAATTTCTGAATTAATATTGTTATATTAAAAAATGATTAATACCCATGGAGAGGAGTAATTATTATGGTTGCATATCCAAATGTAACTGAGACTAAGAAACTGATTAAAGAGATTGTTTCGATTCCGAGCCCGTCCGGCTACACAGAAAAAGTGATCCAATTTGTTGAACAGCATCTGAAAGAATTGCAGGTCGAAACAAAGTGGAACAATAAGGGTGGGCTGATTGCAACACTGCCAGGGAAGAACGAGGACGAACATCGTATGCTGACTGCCCATGTTGACACACTTGGTGCAATGGTCAAAGAAGTCAAAAGCAATGGGCGCCTTCGTCTTGATTTGATTGGGGGGTTCAAGTTCAACGCGATTGAAGGTGAATACTGTGATATACATACAGCTGAGGGACAAATTTTCACCGGTACAATTCTGATGCATCAGACATCCGTTCACGTTTACAAAGATGCTGGAGATGCAAAACGCAATCAGGAGAATATGGAAGTCCGGATTGATGCGAACGTTAATAACGCTGAGGATATCCATGAACTGGGCATTGAAGTGGGTGATTTTGTTTCGTTTGATCCGCGTGTTCAATTGACCGATAATGGCTTTATCAAATCACGTCATTTGGATGATAAGGCAAGTGTCGGTATTTTGCTGCAGCTGATAAAAAGGCTGAAAGACGAAAACAAGCAACTGCCGTATACAACCCATTTCCTTATTTCCAATAACGAAGAAATCGGCTATGGCGGCAATTCCAACATCACACCTGAAACGATTGAATATTTGGCCGTGGATATGGGAGCGATGGGGGATGGCCAGTCTACAGACGAATACACAGTGTCCATCTGCGCGAAGGATGCGAGCGGGCCGTACCATTACGGGTTGCGTCAAAACCTTACTGAACTGGCAAAATCGAACAAAATTGGCTATAAATTGGACATCTATCCGTATTACAATTCCGACGCATCGGCTGCCATCGGGGCCGGAAACGATATTGTGCATGGACTCGTCGGACCGGGAATTGATTCATCCCATGCCTATGAGCGGACACATGAAGCTTCGCTGAAAAATACGGAAGAACTGCTATATCATTACGTACTTTCCGATATGGTCAGTTATTGAAAAAGAGCGTGCAGTTTACCCGAAAACTGCACGCTCTTTTTAGCTTTTCAGCGTTAGTGAATTACCGAATGAAGCCGGGAAGCTGATAACAAAATTTTTAAAGCACGTAACCATAAATGCAGATGAAGTGAAACAGACTCCCGAATAAAATAAATACATGAAAAATTTCATGGAAGCCCAAATGCTTAAACGACAGGAATTTGGGTTTGAGCCAATAAATAAAGGCTCCAACTGTATAAAACACTCCACCAATCAGAAGCATTAGCATACCACCGCCGCCAATAATCGAAAAGAGAGCCGAGCTGAAGAAAATGATTATCCAGCCCATGGCAACATACAGTGCCGTTGACAGCCATCTGGGCGCATGGAACCAGACTAATTTAAAAATAACACCTGTCAAAGCCAAGGCGTTTATGACCGAAAACAGTATCCAGCCTGTCATACCCTCCAGACTGATCAGACATATTGGTGTATATGTCCCTGCAATCAACACAAAAATCATCGAGTGATCAACCCGCCGCAGAAATGCAACGACATGGTCTCTTGCGATCACCATATGATATGTCGCTGAAGCACTGTACAGCAGGATCATGCTGACTCCGAACATAATTACGGCTATTATCGCCAGCGCAGAATCTGCCGTTGCCGAAGCTTTGATGACCAGTGCAACGAGTCCTGCAAGCGACAAAATAGCCCCGAACAAATGTGTCAGACTGTTTATTGGTTCGCGGATAGAAAAGCCCATGTTAAACACCTTCACAATCATAAGTAGTTTTTAAAACTATATAACAATAATATGCGCATTTTATTAAGTAGTCAAGAATTTACTTCAGTAAATTTCTGCAGTATAATAAAAACGGACATTTAAGGTCAGCTAGCCGCCAATTTTAGCGGATTACTGGATAAAATAATAATCAATTGGAGTTTTGTTATGAAAAGCATGGAAAAATTAGCTGAGAGTCTTCGATTAAACAGCAATCTGTCTTTAGATGACATTCCGGATTTAAATTTGTACATGGATCAGGTCATTCAATTGTTTGAGCGTCAATTTGCTGATACAAAACGCAATGAGGATGAAAAAGTCCTGACAAAAACAATGATTAATAATTATGCCAAAGGGAAATTATTTTTTCCCGTTGAAAATAAAAAGTATACAAAGGAACACTTAATCCTTATCAGCATGATTTATCAGATGAAGGGTGCGCTGTCAATTAGTGATGTCAAAACGACATTAGACAAAATGAATGAAAAAGTGACGGATGATGATGCGTTTGATTTACAGGAGTTCTATGAGTGTTATCTTCAGATGGTTGAAAACAGCGCGGAAAAATTCAAAGTAGATCTTCAGGCCCATTATAATGAACTGACAAAAGAGATCCGAAAACTGGAAGACCGGGATGAAGACTACCTGGAGCAATTGCTGCTGATTGCATTGTTTACAAATATGAGCAATTATTACCGCAGAGCTGCTGAAAAAATGGTGGATGAAATCGGCAATAACGAGTAATAATTTTGAAAGAAGGAATGTTTGCATGAAACTAAGTATATTGGATCAGTCACCCATTTCAACTGGTAAAACATCGCGGAATGCATTAAATGCGTCGGTTGACCTTGCCAGGCTTGGTGATGAGCTTGGATATACGCGGTATTGGATTGCAGAGCACCATGATTTTTCCGGTCTTGCTTGCCCTAATCCCGATGTGATGCTCGGCATTATCGGGGCGCAGACAGAGCAGATCCGGATTGGTGCCGGTGCTGTTCTTTTGCCGCACTATAAGCCTTACAGAGTGGCTGAAACCTATAATCTTCTGGCAACTTTATATCCCGGAAGGATTGATTTGGGAATTGGGCGGGCCCCTGGAGGGTCGGCAGAAGCATCGATGGCACTTTCAGGTAATTTTTTGGAAAATGTCCGGCACATGCCTGAAAAACTTGATGAATTATTACAGTTTTTGCTCCATGATTTTGCGAAAAATGATATGTATGCCAAAATCAGGCCGACCCCTGTTCCTGAGATATTACCACAGCCATGGATGCTTGGGACAAGTGAGAAGAGTGCGATTGTTGCCGCTGAAAGAGGGCTGCCGTATACTTTCGGCCATTTTATGACTGATCAGGATGGACCATCAATCATCAGCACGTATACTGAAAAATTTGCCCGACAGCACCCGGGTAAAACACCTGAGAAAATGGCGGCTGTATCGGTTATCTGTGCGGAAACAACTGATGAAGCCCGGGATCTTGCCTTAAGCGGCCATCTGTGGAGCATCCAGCGTGATAAAGGCGTAGGTGATGGCAAGGTGCCAACAGTCTCGGAGGCAAAAAATTATGCTTATACGGATAAAGAAAAAGAAAGACTGCAGAAAATGATGCACAAACAGGTTGTCGGCAATCCACAAGAGGTAACACAGCAACTCGAGCAACTGCAGGCGTTATACGGTGTGGACGAATGGATGATCGTCACGATTACACATAGTTACGAAGCACGAAAAAAATCATATGAATTGATTGCAAAGGCAATGTTGGAAAGCGGCTGTTGATATTTAAACTGTATAAACATATTTTTGAGGGTATCCCGTTTATTTGCAGGGATGCCCTTTTTCTATACGTCTTAAGGCTTAGAAGAAAATATGGCGCAGGATCATTACCATGAAGCGGCTTATCCGATATGATAAATGTAAGAAAGGAGGTGGGGTAAGTGAAGAAATTTCTATTGTTTGCCGGAGGTTTACTGGCGTTTTTCATTTTGCTGGTGAATCTGGGGCCGATGATTCTTCTGGGACTGAGTATATGGCTTCTGTATCTCATTTTCAAACAGTTTCTCAAAAGTGATTCCACAGCTGGGAAAATTGGCTGGGTAATAGCTGGCTTGATTGTGGTAGGCATCGGGTTATCCAATATTTATGCAGTTATCGGTGTTGCAGCAGCATATGTACTGTACCTAATTTATACAAACTGGAAAAATGTTGATGAACCGGTTGGACCGAAGGTGAAAGATAATGACCCATTTCAAAATTTTGAACGGCAGTGGGCAGAAATCAATCGATAATATCAAAAGGAGCGATATATGATGTCGAACATATGGACACGAATTAAAGATTCTGTTTCAGCAGATCTCCACAATATGCTGGATCAAAAAGAACAGAATAATCCGATTGCATCACTTAATCAATATTTGCGTCAGAGCGAACAGGAAAAAGAAAAGGTACGAAAGCTTGTCGAGCGTCAATACAAACTAAGAGATGAGTTTACCCGGGAATATCACAAGGCGCAGGATATGGCCGACAAGCGGCTGAAACAGGCAGGTGTCGCAGAAAAAGCCGGCGAAGAAGAGATGCACGCATTTGCCGTAAAAGAACATGATGAGTATAAAGCACGTGCGGACAGGATGAAGGCTTCCCGTGAAGAAGCTGTTCAGCAGCTGGAAACCCTGGAACAAAAATATGAAGAAATGAAACACAAGTTGAAAGATATGCATCTGCGCCGGATGGAATTAATGGGACGTGAGAACGTGGCCCATGCCAATCAACAAATGAGTCAAGTTATTGAAGACACGTCGGATAAACTCTTTTCCCGTTTTGAGGAATTGGAGCAGTACATTGAAGGGCTGGAGTACAAAGTAAACAGCTCCTATTACCGAAGCACATTCGACAGTAAAATTGCCAAACTTGAAAAAGAAATGCAGGAACAGGCAAATTAATTACTCGGTACTGTAACCTGTGAAAACATGATATACTTGAACAGGCGCAGTCGTTCTGCGTCTATTCTATACTCATTCAGTGGGACGCTTTTCCCCACTGAATGTTAGTTGAACTGGAAAGGAGATCACTTCATGTTTCAGCGCTTATCAACAGATACACTTAACTGGATATTGATTGTTGGAGTGATTCTCTTTGTTATAGAAATCGCCTTTTTCCATGGCGGAATGATTGTCTCGGCACTGTTATCAGCGGCTTTTGTATATGTCGGCTGGAAAAAATTCACCCAGCTATGGGGTAAAATATTATTCTGGCTGGGGGTTGTCGGGCTTATATTTGCCATACTGAATATGCTGGCTGTCCGCTTTTTAATTTTGGTGGCGATTGTATTATTCCTCATCAATTATTCAAAGTCCAAACAAGAAGCAGAACATATACAGCCTGAACTCACCCGCGATGTTGTCAACGTTGATCCGGTTATCCAGCTGAAGCCGCTTTTCGATCATAAAATATTTGGCGATCAGCAAACCTCGGATACGTCCTATCAGTGGCGGGATATTAATATTCATGGTGCGTTTGGCGACCGGATAATTGATCTGAGCAATACCGTCCTTCCAAATGATACGTCGGTTATCTCAGTCCGGCACATGGTTGGTAATATCGTCATTTACGTTCCATATGAAGTTGAAATAAGCGTTCATCACAGCTCGGTTTTTGGGCGCGCCCATATCTTGGGAGAGTATCATTGGAAACTGATGAATCAGTCGCTTTTATATCAGACAGAGAATTATGATACAACGTTGCCCCGGGTGAAAATTGTTACGTCTTTGCTTTCCGGTGATATCGAGGTGAAGCGAATATGAGCCCAATTTTGCGTCACGTATTCACTGCGATATTATTCAGCTTGCTAATAATATTTGTGATGCTTGGTATAACGTTTGCCGCATTTCCGCTCGATGACTGGGCGCTCTTGCTGGAAAAAACTATTTACGATGTACCCTTTTTCGTATTGGTTCTTAGCATACCGGCTGTTGCCGGCGCAATCATCGGCATAACGACCGGATTGTATTGGCGGCAGCGGCTCCAGAGCGTTTCAAGACATTTGGATGAAATTGCAAAAGGGCAGAAATTGTCTGCTGATGATGAACCTTATAAAGAACTGGAAAAGATCCGGCATCATATGGAGCAAATACAGGAGAAAATACGTATACAGACTGAGAATGCGCAACGGTTAGCGACCGAAAGAGCAAAAGACCGGGAAAAGAGTCTGCAAGAAATAGTTGTCCGGGAAAGGAATCGTCTGGCAAGGGAACTGCATGATTCTGTCAGTCAGCAGCTATTTGCCGCGTCCATGATGATGTCGGCCATAAACGAGTCCAATCCTCCTGAAGATCCATCCATCAATAAGCAGCTGCAGATGGTTGAAAAAATGATTCATCAGTCTCAACTTGAAATGCGGGCATTGCTGCTTCATTTAAGACCAGTCGCTTTAAAAGGAAAATCACTGCAAGAAGGTACCAAAGAGCTGTTGGCAGAGCTTACACAGAAAGTCCCGATGGAAATTGATTCGAAGTTGGAAGAATTTGCGATTGATAAGGGTGTTGAAGATCAATTATTCAGGATAGTACAGGAATCTGTTTCAAATACATTCCGCCACGCCAAGGCATCATCCCTGAATGTGATGCTGATCAATCGGGATGAAACGATTATATTGCGCATCATTGATGACGGTGTTGGATTTGATACCGAGAATGTAAGAACCAGCTCATACGGACTGCAAAATATGCGTGAGCGGGCTTCCGAAATTGGCGGTACGTTTAAAGTCGTCAGCCTTCCAAACGAAGGTACACAAACGGAAGTGAAAGTACCTGCATTGAGAAAAGAGGGTGAAAATTTTGATTAGCGTATTGTTTGCCGATGATCATGAGATGGTCCGAATTGGCGTATCAGCTTATTTATCTGCTCAACCCGATATCAATGTGACTGCTGAGGCTGATGATGGGGGAGAAGCTGTGCGGCTTGCCCTGGAGTTAAGACCTGATATTATTTTGATGGACCTGGTTATGAAAGACATGGACGGGATTGAGGCGACAAAGCAGATTATTGAACAGTGGCCTGAAGCAAAAATTATCGTTGTGACAAGTTTCCTTGATGATGAAAAGGTTTATCCTGCCCTGGAAGCAGGTGCGGTAAGCTATATGCTAAAAACATCTAAGGCGGGCGAAATCGCAAAAGCGATCAGAAAAACATATGAAGGCCAATCGATTCTTGAACCGGAAGTAACCGGCAAGATTATGAACCGTATGCGGGAAAAGCCCGATGATAATCTGCACGATCAGTTAACCGACAGGGAAATGGAGATACTGCTGCTTGTTGCGCAGGGGAAAGCAAACCAGGAAATAGCAGATGAGCTATTCATCGCATTAAAAACAGTTAAAGTCCATATCAGCAATATATTGGGGAAACTTGAAGTGCAGGACCGGACACAGGCTGTTATCTATGCATTTAAACATGATTTAGTATAGTATCTCGTGTAAAAATGGCTGAGACATATTTAAAAGTCCAACTCTAAAGACGATCAATACAATGCATGAGCGGAAATATATGAAGTATCCAGCGGGAGCAAAGGCATAGGTGAGATCCCGGGTGGCTCACCAGCCGCCCGCGAAAAGCACAGTATATTTCCGGAGTGGGTTAAATCCATCAACCGTAATTTCTAGTTAGTTCGGATTATTCTTTGATTCAATATTTTTGTCCCAGCCTCTTTCAAAATACTTTTCCACCAGGTTATAAATGGATAGAAGTTCATATAAGACTTTCAGTTCCGGCGGTAAGGCGGCTGGATGCTGTTTTTTCGCAGTTGTAATGACTTCTGTGTCATCCCAGAATATTTCAGTCAATCGGTTAAACTGTTCACGGTGTTTATTGCGATCATATGCATCAGGGCGTTTGAGCGATTGTGCCAGTGCTGTTACAGCATTCATGATATCCGTCCGTTCTTCCGGAGGCCATTCGGCCGTATCAAATAATGTATAGACCAGATTCTCAATATGATAGTTGATTAATCGTAATTGGACAAGCTGTTTTTGATCTTGCCTAAATTGTGTTTGTTCACTTCCGACAAGCGGATGGTATTTGGACTCTTCCTCTTGAAACCGAATCAGCTGCTCTGTCTGGCGGATCATTTTATCCAGCCGTTCTGTCAGCTCTTGTTCAACGACAATGATTTGATGCTGGTCATCGAGAATATCTTGAAAGACTCTTTCGACGGCAATCCCGGACCGGAATGCTATCGTCTCCAATCTTTTGGTAATCTCTTTTGTGTACTCCGGCGGCAACATGAACATATTGACCACGGTTGATACCACCAGTCCTGTAGTAGTTGTTCCAAGCCGAATGAAAAATGACATGAGTACATTCGTATGAATTACTTCGACCATCGCAACAGAGGTTAACGTTGCCACGAGAAGCCCCGCATGCAGTTTTAACCGGAAGCATGTTGCAATCGTAAAGACAGCTGCCAATGTGTAGGTGAGCGGTGAGTTACCAAATAATGATATGAAAAGGACTGCGTATGCTGATCCAATAGCTGAAGCCGGAAACCGTATGATTCCTTTTTTGATGGAATCCGACACCGTTGGCTCAATGGTTACGATAGCAGTAATGACGGCAAAAACAGGCGGCCACTCCAATAGAATACAAATCCATGCTGTAATAAATATGGCAATGCCAGTTTTGACGACACGGCTTCCTGCCAATCGAAAATACTTCATCAATTTCATCTCCAAATCACTTTTCTCTCAGGTTCCTATTTTTCCAATAAAACCGTTTAATTGCAACTTTTTTTAAAAAAGTAAAAAAAGGGGTTGCATTTTTAAACTTAAGCCAATAAACTGTATTATAACAAATAAATAATAACCAAAACTGTTATATAAAAGAAAGGGAGGGAGACATAATGAGGGTTCCAACTTGTCCGGAATGTGGTGAACAGATCGATAAGCATAGCTATACCTTGGAATGTGATTATTGTTTGTCTAAAAGTGAGGAGTAAATTTTTTTACCGATGTTGTTATATAACAAAATAATATAATTTTAATTGTTTTATAACAACATCCCTGTTAATTAACGAAAGTGAGTCAGCAGTGTCAAGTGATAGAGGTTTGAACACAATATATAAAGGGAGAGACAGTTGATGGATCAAAATACACGAATCGAAAAAATCAGGAATGAATGGGAAAATGATTTGCGGTGGGTTGGAGTTGAACGCCCATATACGGCAGAGGACGTTGACCGGCTTAAAGGGTCAATTGATATTGAACATACACTTGCCAAAAAGGGTGCAAAAAAATTATGGGACCTGGTTAATAACAAAGATTACGTGAACGCGTTGGGAGCTTTGACAGGCAATCAAGCGGTGCAACAGGTGAAAGCCGGCTTGCAGGCAATCTATTTGAGTGGCTGGCAGGTCGCGGCTGATGCGAATCTGGCCGGTCAGATGTATCCCGATCAAAGCCTGTATCCGGCCAACAGTGTTCCGAATGTAGTTAAGCGGATTAACCAGTCATTGCAGCGCGCCGATCAAATTCATCACGCGGAAGGAGACGATTCCGTAGACTGGTTTGCTCCGATTGTTGCGGATGCTGAGGCCGGATTTGGTGGTCAGTTGAACGTATTTGAATTAATGAAGGCCATGATCGAATCCGGCGCATCAGCAGTACATTTTGAGGATCAGCTGTCTTCGGAAAAGAAATGCGGTCACCTTGGCGGTAAAGTGTTGCTGCCGACACAGACGGCGGTGCGGAATTTGATTTCAGCACGGCTTGCTGCTGATGTTATGGGGACAGCAACACTCATCATCGCCCGGACTGATGCAAATGCCGCTGATATGATCACAAGTGATCTGGATCCATATGATGAGCCATTTATAACAGAAGAACGTACGACAGAAGGGTTTTTCCGCACGAAAGCAGGTATTGATCAGGCGATTGCCCGCGGTCTTGCATATGCGCCATATGCGGATATGATCTGGTGTGAGACATCTGAACCGAACTTGCAGGAGGCACAGAAATTTGCGGATGCCATTCATGAAAAATACCCGAATAAGCTGCTTGCTTACAATTGTTCGCCATCATTTAACTGGAAACACAAACTGTCAGATAAGGAAATTGCCAATTTTCAACATGAGCTGGGCAATATGGGATATAAATTCCAGTTTGTAACATTGGCCGGTTTCCACGCCCTGAACCACAGTATGTTTGATCTGGCGAGAAAATATAAAGAATCGGGCATGGCAGCTTATTCGGAATTGCAGCAGGCGGAATTCGCCAATGAAACATTCGGTTACAGTGCCACGCGCCATCAGCGGGAAGTCGGAACAGGTTATTTTGATGAGGTTGCACAGGTGATTTCAGGAGGAACATCGTCAACCGGGGCTCTAAAGGGGTCAACAGAAGCAGAGCAATTTGTCAGATAAAAGTATAATATGAATCTATTAGAGATCCATCTTTTTACAAAAGGTGGGTCTTTTCGTTTATAAAAATACCTTTGTAACATAATTGTAATAAATAAATTGGTTGCCTTGAAACATAGCGTCTGCAGTTGGCGGTGTTAAGCGAGGGTTAAAAGGGGTTTGGTAATGGCGAATTCTGTAATCCATTTATTTTCTACATAAAAACCCTGTCGTATAGACGTTTATTACGTCTGATTTTGTTTGAAATACAATTGTAATCTCTCTATAACATGCATGTTATTTTTTACTGATATAATTCAAATTACCTAATACTATTATATACATAATAGAAAAATATTTTACCGCAAGGGCGCACTTCTTTGAATGATTACATAAATGACTGTTTGCGGTTGTGAAAGCAGGGGGAATAGAAATTGAAACAAGCAATTGGAACAGTAGTCACTGCTGGTGCGGTGTTGTTTGGCAGTGTGTTTTTGGGTGATTCTGTGCATGCCGAAACATTAAAGGATGTGAAGGAAGAGCGTTCGAACGTCCAGGATAATTTGTCAGAAGCAGAGTCTAAAATTGCAGACGTTATGATAGAATTGGAAGATTTAAATGAAAAAATAAAATCAGTCAATGAAGCTTTGGATAAAAATGAACAAAAAATGGAAAATACCAAACATAAAATAACAACAACCGAAGAAGAAGTGGAAGAAATAGAAGATAAAGTCGCGAAAATTGAGGGAAAAATAGAAGAACGGAAAGGGATTTTGAAAGAGCGGATTGTATCGCTGCAAAAAAATGGCGGAGACATCAGCTATCTGGAAGTTGTTTTCGGCTCCAAAAGTTTTGGCGATATGATCAGCCGAGTTTCTGCAGTGTCCAAGATTGCTGAATCTGACGAAAAACTGATGGAGCAGCAGGAAGAAGACAAAGCTGAATTGCAGGAGAAAAAAGATGCTAAACAGGAAAAACTGTCCGGTCTTCAGGACATGAAGGTAGAATTGGAAGGCATGAAGCAGACAATCACTGCACAAAAAGAGCAAAATGAAAAAGATAAGAAAAAGTTGAGAAAGAAAGAAAAGAATTTGAAAGAAATGAAGGCTGGACTGGAAGACAAAGACAGCAGTCTTGCTTCCATTGAACAGGAGATTAAACAACGCAACCGCAACAACGATTCCAACGATTCAGGATCCGATAATTCCGGCAGCGGTTCGAATGCAGTTGCATCCAGTTCATCATCCGGATCATCTGAGTCATCCGAATCACCTTCATCTTCATCGTCCTCTTCAGATGATGGCGATGTGAAACAGCTGAGCAAATCAACAAGTTCCGGAAGCGGAAGCTATAACTCCGCCATTCAGGCAGGTCATACACAGACTGGAACACCATATGTGACAGCCGGTAAAGGCCCTGGTGGTTTTGATTGCTCCGGATTTGTATCATGGTCATTTGGACAGGCCGGTGTTTCAATCCCTTCCAGTACAGCAGCGCTGCAGAGCGTTGGGTCACAGGTTTCATATAGCAGCGCACAGCCTGGAGACCTTGTATTCTTTAACACATACAAGACAAATGGTCATGTTGGAATTTATCTTGGCAACGGAAAATTCCTCGGAGCCCAAAACAGTACCGGGGTTGCAGTCGCTGATATGACAAGTGGTTACTGGAAAGACAAATTCGCTGGACACGTCCGCCGTGTTCAATAACACAAGTTCTTAAAGATCTGCCTTTTCAGGCGGGTCTTTTTTTAGGTGAAAATATCATATTTCTTCCCAAAAGTAGTAAAAAAGACCTGAATTGCAAATGATGGTACTAATATAGTTAGAAAAGCGCCGGCAAAAAATGTATAATTATGACTATAACTTTGCAATACGGGTTATACCAAAGGAAATTCAAAATATTCACCGGTGATGAGTTGTTTAAAGTGGATTAGAGGATGTCTTATTTGTTAAACCATTCATGATCACTTTCATCACCTGTGAAAAGAAAGGAATTGTTATGGAGAAACATACATATAAAAACCCGGTATTTTTTGTATCAGCTATCATTGTTACATTATTAGTTCTTGCAGGGGCAATTTATACCGACGCATTTAAAAATGTAGCCAATACCTTGTTCAATTTTACCACCTTTAATTTCGGTTGGTTTTACCTGATGGCAGTATTCATTTTTGTACTGTTTCTGGTGGTGCTGTCGATCACAAAATACGGAAAACTGCGGCTTGGACCAAAGGGGTCACGGCCTGAATACCCGTTCTTCACATGGATAGGCATGCTGTTTTCAGCAGGATTTGGCGCCGGCTTGGTATTTTGGGGTGTGGCAGAACCGATGAGCCACTTTTTTGAGACACCTTTTTCAGATGTTGAGGCCCAGACAGAAGAAGGGGCCCGGGTTGCAATGGGCTATGCCTTCTTTCATTGGGGTGTAAGTCAATGGTCTGTTTTTGCTGTTGTGGGTTTGATCATTGCTTTTCTGCAGTTCAAAAAAGAAAAGAAAGGTCTGATTTCAACAGCAATAGCACCTGTTGTCGGGAGAAACAAGGCTTTAGGCGGAACGATTGACACTCTTGCTGTCATTGCAACTGTCATGGGAGTTGCAACATCACTGGGTCTGGGAATTTCCCAAATGAACGGCGGTTTAAAAAGTGTTTTCGGTCTGCCGAATTCCATTTGGATTCAAATGGCTATTGCAGGTGTCATGCTGTTGACCTACCTGCTTTCCTCAAGCACAGGTCTGAACAGAGGAATTAAATGGCTGAGTAATTTGAATCTGGGCTTATGTCTGCTTTTACTCGCGTTTGTCTTTCTGGCGGGTCCGACCGTATTCATTCTGGATACGTTCGTGTTGGGTTTAGGCGACTATTTAACCAATTTTGTGCACTATAGTTTGCGTTTGACACCTTATTCGGGTGAGACATGGGTTACTGAGTGGACGGTATTCTATTGGGCCTGGTCAACTGCCTGGTCACCTTTTGTTGGTGCCTTCGTTGCCCGTGTATCAAGAGGGAGAACGATTCGCGAATTCGTATTTGGTGTGCTGGTAGTCCCGCCAGCCATTGCTTGCTTGTGGATTGCTGCATTTGGCGGAACGGCTATTTACAGTGACCTTTTCAATGGAACACAAATTGCTGAAGCAGTAAATGCGGATATGACGGTTGCACTCTTCCAGTCATTCGGCGGTTTGCCGATGCCCAACATTTTATCTCTGTTGGCTATTTTCCTGATTTTCACGTTTTTGGTAACATCAGCGGACTCGGCTACTTATATATTGGGAAGTATGACATCCAAAGGCAGCTTGAATCCAGCATTAATAGTGAAAATCATTTGGGGCGTCCTTATTACAGCTATTGCTGTGGTTCTGTTGTTTGCAGGCGGTTTAAATGCATTGCAGACCGCATCACTTACATCTGCACTGCCATTTACCGTTATTTTACTGCTGATTGTTGTGGCGTTTATCAGAATGGTTAAAAAAGAAACAGTGCCGAAAAACGATGAATGATAACGAGTAACTTTAATCAGTGGGGGCATCATTATTCCCCGCTGATTTTTAGTTTTGCCCTGTGAATGATCTGGTGATGAAAAAAGTCGTCAGACCAATCATTCCTACCATCAATCCGGAATAAATAAGTGTCGTTTCCTGAATAATAAGCCAGCCAAATAAAACAACGACACTGTCAATGATTAATATGATGATGCCCACGTTGAGCGAAATGACTTTGGCAAGTATTAATGCCAGCAGGTCGATACCCCCGGCGCTGGCTTTTGTCAGCAGCATCATGCCTATTCCGGCTCCAAGCAAAAAACCGCCGGTGATAGAACTTATCAAAATTGGAGGGGTATGCAAAGCAGACAATGAGTGAAAATAATCAATGAAAAATGACGAAACCAATGCACCATGCACGCCGTTGTAAAAATAGGAGCGAAATTGGAACCAGGCATATATGTACAGAGGCAGGCTGACAAGAATAATCGTCAACCCCGGTTTCAGACCGAGAGTGTATTTGGCGATCAGACCCAAGCCGATGATGCCGCCGTCAACCAGATGATTTGGTATGATAAAATAATTGACACCAATGGCAATGAAAATACTCCCGATCAGGACGGCTGCTATTTTTTTCAGCAAACATATCACACACCATTTAACTTGTCCTGAAAATTAAACTTATAGAGGATGTTTAAAAAGTCCGGTAACAATGACACATTGAAATTTTCGCTGGCTTGATTCTCCGATGCTCGAAACTGTGCTGCCTCGAATTTCCCGGTCCTTGTTATCCTCCTTTTTGAACACGTACTTATACTACGATATGTGCGGCTTGTTTAATTTATCCATAGGAATGTTTTGGAAAGGGGAAAATTGCTTGTGATTATTGCAATTATCATTTTACTGTTTGTTTCATTTTTCTTTTCAGGGAGTGAAACGGCATTAACTGCGACCAATAAGATGAAACTTCAGGCAAAGGCCGACACTGATGATAAAAAGGCACAAAAACTACTGGATTTAATTTCGAGGCCAAGTGAGTTTATCACAACTATTTTAATTGGAAATAATATCGCAAATATACTGCTTCCCACACTTGTAACAGCTCTTGCGATACAATACGGTTTTAATGTCGGACTTGCATCTGCCATTTTAACCGTTATCATCATTATCTTTTCTGAAGTTATTCCGAAATCGGTAGCAGCTGCGTTTCCCAATCGGATTTCAATGAGTATTTCGCCGGTCATCCGTTTTTTCGTTGTCGTATTCAAGCCGGTAACAATCGTGCTTAACTGGCTGACAGAAGCTATCACCAGTGCACTTGCGAAGGGGCAGCCAACTGCTGATGTCTCAGTTTCCAAGGCTGAACTTCGCAGTATGGTGGAAATAGCTGACTCAGAAGGAACATTCAACGAGGCGGAATCCAATCGCATTAAAGGGGTTCTTGATTTTTACAATCTTGATGTCAAAGATGCCCTGAAAACACCGCGGGTTGATATAACAGCGCTGCCATCTACTGCTTCGTTTGAAGAGGTTCGAAATATTGCCATTCAAAACCCATTCACACGCTATCCGGTCTATGATGGGGACATAGATGATATTGTTGCAGTTTTCCATTCGAAATACTTAATCTCCTGGTCGATAAAGCCTGAAAGACCATTAGAAGAATTCAGTTATTCAGATCCATTGATTGTGTTTGCATTCCAGTCGATTGAATGGGTATTCCGGAAAATGACGAAAGAAAAGAAACATATGGCGATTGTGCTTGATGAGTATGGCGGAACTGAAGGCATTCTGACACATGAAGACGCTATTGAGGCAATGATTGGACTGGAAATAGAAGATGAAATGGATCTTGAAAATGAAACAATCGTTGAAAAACTGACAGAAAATGAAATCATCTGTGACGGAAAAATTACACTGCACAGACTTAATTCACTTTTTGATACAGACATTCCAGAGGAGGAGGATGTTCTCGCTGGGTATTTGTTTAAAGAGTTTAACGCATTTCCTGAAGAAGGGGAAGTTATCGAGCGGAATCAACTGACGATAAAAGTGCTGGAAGTCGAAGGAAGAATGATCAGGAAGGTTCAGATCAATAAATGATACCGGGGATATTTCGGGTGGTACCGGTGCCATGAAAATTGACTGTAACAGAAGGGTTCGTATATACTGTTATCTAATAAAAGGTTTTCTAGGGTTCCGCAGCAGATGCTGGTCTGGTCCGAGAGAAAACGCACGGAATGTGTACACGGCGGGAAAAAAGCCCGGGAGGATATCTGAGTGCCGGATATCTTCCCGGGCTTTTCGCTTTAATTGCAAACCGGGATTTTGAGGTGATGAACATGAATAAGAGCTGGAATATTTTATTTTTAGCCGGGTTGTTTGAAATCGGCTGGGTCGTTGGACTGAAACATGCGAATAGTGTCTTGACATGGATCCTGACGGGGATTGCCATTTATCTAAGTATGCATCTACTGGTACTTGCTTCCCAAAAGCTTCCGGTCGGAACAGCATATGCCGTCTTTGCCGGAATAGGCGCGACAGGAACGGTTATTCTTGAAATAGCGGTGTTTGGTGAGCCATTCCGATTAATAAAAATTATCCTCATTTTAATACTGCTGGGCGGAGTGATCGGGCTGAAACTGGTAACAGATGAAGAGGCAGGTGAGCGGGGATCATGAGCTGGTTATATTTATTTATAGCAGGATTCGGGGAAGTATTGGGTGTCTTAGGGATCAATAAAGTGAATCAAGGGAAAAGTCTTTTCGCTTTTACATGGCTGATTGGCGGCTTTTTATTCAGCTTTGTATTTTTAACGCTGGCCATGGAAGAGCTGCCCATGGGAACGGCATATGCCATATGGACCGGGATAGGCACAGCCGGGAGTGCGATAGCCGGTATGATTTTTTATAACGAGTCAACAGATTGGCGCCGAATCATATTCATCAGTATGATTATCGCAGCAGCTGTTGGTCTGAAGCTGATCACCTGAGATGTTTAGCATACTGGATATACGGATAAAGATTATTAGGAAATCGTAATAATAATTAAGGGAGTGCCGATATCCAATGGATTTACGTCAACAGATTAAACAGCTGGAAAACATTAAAAAAGAACAAGATAATAAAGTGCTGACAATGTATCTGAACACAGACCCTTCTGATCCTGAGCAGCAGGCGGGTGAGTGGAAAATACATTTGAAAAATGGCCTGAGGAATTTTGAAAGTTATTTAGAAGAAGATAATAACAAAGAAGAACTGAAAAACTTTCAGCTTGTTAAACAAAAGGTCGAAAAATTTGTCCACGGCAATGAACAGCATTTTCGCAAAGGTATTATCTTATTTGCTTCCGCTGATGAGGAAGTATGGTTTGCAGACCGCTTCCAAATGCCTGTGAAAACTGAGTTTTTCTGGGAAGAAGAACCAGTACTCGGACAATTGAAAGAACTGCTTGAAACATATCCAAAGTCAGGTATTATCCTTGTGCAGAAAAATGAAGTCAAATTGATTGAAGCCCACTTGAATGAAATTTTGGACACTGAGTACTATGAGCTTGATATTAATACCGAAAAATGGCGTCAGTTTTCCGGACCGCACCAGGCACAAGCGTCAATGGGTTCTGGTGGCAAAAGTCTGCAGCAGGATAAGTTTAATGCCCGCTACGAGGCGAATAAACAGCGCTGGTATAAAAATATTGCCCCTAAACTGGAAAAGAAAGCCAAAGACCAGGGATGGGAGAATATTTATGTCATTGGTGAACCGGATGACGCTTCCGAGCTTGAAAATGAATTAAACAAACCGGTTACGGAACTGGTACAGAAAAACCTGCTGGATCATGAAGAGTCAAAAGTGCTGGAAGAAATTTTCGGCTGATCATAAATAGGAGAAGCCTTCCGCTAATTCTAAATAGTTCACTTTCGATGGAGAAAATGGTATTCTAAATATTTATGTTAAAATTTTCTTGTTGCAATTTAAAAAAGAGCGATTTGTAATCAATGCAGTTTATCAATATATAGATATTAGGCTTACATGGGAAATAGAGCCATTAGAACAGAACTCGTTCTAATGGCTGTTTATCTTATCTAAATCCTGTATTCTCCCGCCTCTATATTGACATGGTGCCGATAGCTAATTACGATGAAGAGATCTTGTCCTTGAATTGATTAAGCTTTTCGGTTGTTTCATCAATCAGCTGTTTCACCTTATTATTATCCGGTTTTTCTTTCTGTGCTTCGCTGATGAGTGGATATAGGCTCTTTTCAATATTTTCATAAGCACCAGGATTTCGTTCTTCTACGTTTTTTTCAATGGGCTCCCAGTTTTCTGACAGGGTTTTCCCTTTACTATTAAGTTTTTCGGTATCATCGGGTGAGGATTCAGCGGTATCCTTCAATTCCTGAAGGGAAGTCAACACCTCTTCAATCCCTTTGTCCAAAGAGGATGAATTGTCTTTTTCCTTATTTTTAGAGGCTTTTTCTGACTCTTGTTTAGTTTCTTCATTTTGCTTAGTTTCCTCATTTGATGACTCGCCATCATTGCCCGATCCACAGGCAGATACCATCACAGCAGCGATTACGAACACGGACAGTAACAATAAGTTTGATTTTTTCATCTTAACACCTCCACTATTTATTAGTTTGTCCCATTTTAACAACGAATAAATCTTAAATGAAATAAATATTAATAATAGTCATAATAAGAGTTTTCGATAAGGGAATCTATGGTTATTAAATATCGCGCACGTTGCATGTATTATTCCTAATGTATTTCGTTCACCTAATGTTTTTAGGCTGAAGAGCATCACTTAGCCCATATAAAAATCGCACTATCAAAATAGCATAATATTTAAGGAATTGGTTTATCAAATCTCGATAAGCCAATTTTTTAAAATAGGGAAAGAAAACAGAAGTTTTATTCAACTTAAGGAGCGCCTATCTGGAATAAGAGGCGCCCTTTCCCTGTTATCAATATTAAGAAAGGCAGCATTAAAAAAAGGAAAGTTGAATTGTTTGTCGAACTCTTAATTAAGAAGTATTCTTACGAGGAGCTGATATCTGTATGAATAGAATTAATCTCATTACTTTAGGTGTTAGAGATATTGGAAAATCACTTAAATTCTACCGCGACATCGGTTTTGAAGCGTCGGTCACAGGAGATGAGGAAAAACCCATTATTGTGTTCTTTAAAAATGAAGGATCAAAGTTAGAGTTATTTCCAATTGAGGAATTGGCAAAGGATATCAATGAAGATAATCCTCCCGAGTTATCAAAAGGGGGGTTCTCAGGTATTACTCTCGCTTATAATGCGAAGTCTGAAACTGAGGTTGATTCTATTCTTCAATCAGTTAAAAAGGTCGGTGCCGAGGTTGTCAAGGAGCCGAAAAAATTATCATGGGGAGGGTATGGAGGATATTTCATCGACCCTGATGGTTATTATTGGGAGGTTGCTTACGGCTCAAACTGGGAATTCGATGACTCAAACATGTTGATCATTTAAGATTAGATTTGAAAAAACTATATTTATCCAATCGGTAATGGATGGCACTCGTTTAACAACGAATATCGGCCTTCAATTAAAGAGAGCCTATCCGAAATAAGAATAGACGTCCCAACTAACGGAAATAAGACCGTTTACGGAATGTCGATGTAACAAATAAAAACAGTACAAGGAGGATTAATTATGATAAATGATTCGGATTTGAAGCATCTGCGACGTTGCATTGAACTAGCAAGGGCTGCTCTGGAGAATGGTGACGAGCCATTTGGTTCAGTTCTAGTCTCAGCCAACGGAGAAGTGCTTGCGGAAGACCATAATCACGTTGCAGGTGGTGATCATACCCAACATCCGGAATTTGCTTTGGCGCGCTGGGCAGCCGGGAATATGACATCTCAAGAAAGAGGCAAGGCGACAGTATATACTTCGGGCGAACATTGCCCTATGTGCGCTGCAGCCCACGGCTGGGTTGGTTTGGGTCGAATCGTTTATGTAAGTTCGTCCGATCAGCTGGTACAATGGTTGAGTGAAATGGGGATTAATGCATCGCGATCGCGCGTTCGTAATCTCCCGATCCAAGATGTTATTCGTGATACCACAATAGACGGCCCTGTACCTGAACTCGCGGAGCAAGTTCGCCAACTTCATCGCCAGTTTTATGCGAGAAGACGTTAGGCATATCACGCTCTTGGTATATACAACTTACAAATGAGAAAGAGAATACAGTGCGGGAAAAGTAAGACCTAAAGCAGCGCCCTGGCAAGAGGGAGTGGCAGGGCATACCCCCCTCCCTGGTAAGTCTCCCAAGAAGACTAATCAAGACTGCCATAAATTAATGTTTTTAAAGAGTAAATTAGTGTGTGATCAATCTGTTAACAACGGCCAAAAACATTGCTATTTTACAAGAAAATCAGATTGATATTTTGAGATTTCTTCACGGTAAGTGGCACTACTTCCGCTAATTCGGCAGCTTTTTTTTAAGCTTCTTGACAAACCGGGCATATACCGTAAATTTCGAATTTGTGGTCTTCGATTGCATAATTGTCAAGTGCCCGATGCACCTCATCCATTGGGCAGACTTCTATTTCCTTGGTTTTTCCGCAATCCTTGCAGATAAAGTGATGGTGATGATGGTGTGAACAGCTGATGCGGAAGTGTTTTTCACCGTTTAATTCAGTCGTTTCCATGAGACCGATGTTATCAAACAAATGCAGGTTGCGGTACACCGTATCAAAACTGATTCCTTTATATGCAGGTTCCAGATGGTTAATCAAATCCTTCGCTGTCCGGTATCCGTCAGCCTCAGCAAAAAATCTTAGCATTGCTTTTCGTTTGGCCGTTGTTTTATAGCCCTGTCTTTTTATTTCCTTAATAGCTTCATTCAGTTCCATCGATTGCCCTCCTAAATGAAAATCGTTTAATCCCAATCGCCAGCAGCAGGATAATGATGGATACAACGACTATGGTGCCGCCGGGAGGGATGCTGAAATAATAGCCTGTTATTAATCCGGTGATAACAGCTAATTCACCGAATACAATTGAAAATACAATCATCTGCTTAAACCCGCGGGCAAGCCGCATACTTGCTGCTACCGGCAGAGTCATTAATGCCGACACCAGTAGAACACCGACAATGCGGATGGATGCGGCAATGACAAGTGCGGTCAGGATGATAAACAATAAATGAATCCGTTTTGCATGAATTCCTGATGCAATGGCATGCTCTTCATCGAATGATAAAGTGACCAATTCCCGGTAGAACAGACGAATCACCAGGATGATTACAACGGACACCCCTAGGATGGAATAAAAATCTGTCTCACTGACGGCGGAAACGGAGCCAAATAAATAGTTGAACAGATCCGTATTGAATCCATTAGCAAGTGCGATGAAAATAACACTCATGCCGACACCGCCCGATAGAATGATCGGTATGGCCAGCTCCTGATACGCCTTATAGACACCGCGCAATTTTTCGATCAAGATGGACCCAAGCACTGAAAAGCCCATCCCGCTGTATATCGGTGTTATCGTCAGAGCAAATTTCTTATCCATAAAAAGCCCAAACGCAATACCGGCCAGTGTCACATGTGAGAGTGCATCAGCGATCAGTGATAGGCGGCGGACCACAACGAACGTGCCAAGAAGTGGTGCGATGATTCCGATTAAAAGTCCAGTTAAAAATGTATGCCGTAAAAAATCATATTCCAAAAAATCTGCGAGCATAATCAATTCCTCCAACGTTAATGGTCATGCGCCACAATGTTGACGGGATGACCGTAAAACTGTGATAAGTCTTTATTTGTCAGTGTTTTGTATTCACCGGGATCCCCGTGAAAATGCAGTGTTTTATTCAGGCAAACGATGTCTGTCGCATGCTCTGTCATCGTCCCGGTATCATGTGTGACAAGCAGCAGTGTAATATTGTGTTCGTCGTTCAAATGGTGCAGCAGGTCGTAAAATTTACGGACATTTTCCTGGTCTACCCCAACGGTCGGCTCATCAAGAATCAAAAGTTCAGGATCACTGACAAGTGACCGTGCGATAAAGACACGCTGCTGCTGTCCGCCCGACAAATTTCCAACGTTTTCATAAGCGTAATCGCTCATGCCTACCTGATCGATTGTCTGAAGAACTTTATGTTTATGTTTTACCGTAAATAATTTTAAATAGCCAATTTTGGCGGTCAGTCCCATTGAGACAACTTCATAGACTGTAGCGGGGAACCCTTTATTAAATGAGTTGGCTTTTTGGGAAACGAACCCGATTTTGCTCCAGTCTTTAAACTTTTCGATAGGCCGGCCGAAAAGACGAATGTTTCCGTTATCAGGCTTTATCAGACCAAGGATAAGCTTTATCAGTGTTGTCTTGCCCCCGCCATTTGGGCCGAGCACACCCATGAAAACGCCCCTTGGAATTTCAAAATTGATCTCGTTCAGGACATTCTTCCGTTCGTATGCATAATTGATGTTTTTCATTGATACAACTGGCTCTTCCATTGCTCTGTCTCCTCCTACTCAGTTGCCTGGTCAAGCACTTCAAGATTGTGGTTCATTAATGATAAATAATCTTCGCCGTTCTCGATATCAGCATCTGTTAGAACGGCAAGATTATGAATGGATAAGCTTTTGGCGCCGATTTGGTTCTGTATAATTTCAGAAACGTGATCAGATGTGTTTTGTTCAAAGAGAATATAATCCATATTATATTTCCGTGCCTGATCAATGATTTTCGTCAGATCCTTCTGTGACGGTTCTTCGCTTGATGATAAGCCGCTGATGGCAATTTGTTTAATCCCATAGCGCTCTTCCCAATACCCGTAAGCAGCATGTGACACGAGGATTTTTTTGCTTTTTTTCGTCTCGAGCGTTTTCCGGAACTGTTCATCCAATGTCAGCAAGTCATCTTTCAGCGCATTGAAATTTTCGGTGTACTGTCCTGATTTTTTCGGATTTAAGTCAATAAGCCTGTCTTTAATGGTGTCGGCCATGTCGATCATCCGCACCGGATCCAGCCAAATGTGCGGATTATGGTCATGATGATGCCCCGCTTGATCATGTGTGTCATTGTCACTTGGTTCATCATGAAATAATTTTTCGTCCTCACCTAATTCGATTAAAGCGATATCCTGTGAGTCGAGAGCCTGAGCAGCGGTTTCTGCAAATCCTTCCATGCCGGCGCCAAGGTATATGAACGCATCACCTTCTGCAATGGATGTCATCTCCCTGGATGATGGTTCATACGTATGTGCATCAACGCCGGGGGGATAAACAGATTCGGTCTCAATCGATTGATTGCCGATCCGCTCAACTGCATATTGAATGGGATAAAGAGAAGTGTAAATTTTTAAATCGGTATTGCTGTTCTTCTCCGATTCAGACGGGGTACAGCCCGCTGCGAAAATTCCTGTTAATAATATGAATATAATGACTTGGTACAGTTTCATCATGTGATTCCTTTCCTAAAGAGTAAGTAAATATTATCGTAATCATTACGATTTGTAAATAGGAATGATTACGATTCATGTTAAAACGTTTATGATGAGCTTTTGAAGTTACTTGATATCTGCAAAAGAGCGGAATTATCTACAGAAGAGAGAAATTATCTGCAGAACAGCAAAATTACCTCCAGAAGAAAGGAGATATCAACATAAAAGCAAAACAGTGCCGGAAAAAGAAATCGGCGGGGCGCCGATTTCTGTTGGAGATAATTAGAATTTCTGACCGTAATACTTATCGAGGGTGAATCCGCGGCCCAGTACTTCCGAGGCACTGATAAACACAACAAATGATGTCGGTTCTTCATCCTGCATCATTCTTTTCAGCTTTACCGCTTCTTGTTGTTCAGCAACACAGAGAATCATGGTTCTGTCCTGGTTGGAATAGCCGCCGATGGTCCGGACTTTTGTCAATCCGCGGTCGATCTGCTCACTGATCAAACCATGGATTTTCTCCTCGTTTTCTGTAATGATCATGATCAGTTTAGATGCTGATGTACGCAGCTGAACGATATCAATGGTTCTGCTTGTGATATATATGCAGATGAGTGCAAATAAGGTTAGTTCCAGATTGAATACAATGATAGAAGAAGTCACAACCAGACCGTCAACAATCAACTGGGAGTATCCGCTTGATAGGCCGGTGAATTTTTTGACAACCTGCGCAATAGCTGCTGTTCCGCCGGTTGAGCCGCGTCCTTTGTATACTGTTCCAAGACCAATCCCCAGGATGATGCCGCCATAAATGGCACCCAGAACAGGGTTGGACACTGTATAAGGAAAATCAGCAGTAAGATATATTATGAATGGCACCCAAAAAGTTCCGAGCAGCGTCTTCCAACTGAAATCTTTACCCAGGGCAATCCAGCCGATAATAAAAATGGGAAGATTTATTAAAAGTTGGGTGAGGGCGGGGCTTAAGGCATATAATTCATACAAGATGGTACTGACACCTGAAATTCCGCCTGCTGCCAGTTTGGAGGGCAAAAGGAACAGATTATAGGAAAGAGCGACTAATGAAGCACCGATAATAATTTGAACATATTCTGTTATAAAATTTTTGTTCATAATCATGCAAATCCTTTCTTAAGCAAAGAATTCGGCAACCTTACTGAAAATCCAAATTCAGCTTTCCAGTTTATCAAAACCCTTATCATTTTAACGCAGTTTACCGGTTCATTAAAGCCTTTCTTTATTGATCCCGAATGCAACAAAAATAGTAACCCGCCGAAGAACGGCGGCTAACTTCCCCTAAATGCCGGATTCGGTTCAACTAATCATTCAGTGGAGAAAATCGCTCCACTGAATGAAGTTTCACTTTTCCCCGCATATAATGGTCAGTAATCCGCCGAAGAACGGCGGCTAACTTCCCTTAAATGCCCGATTCGGTTCAACTAATCATTCAATGGAGAAAATCGCTCCACTGAATGAAGTTTCACTTTATTGAAAAAATATGCTTATTTTTATTGCTAAATATCAGACTATATCTTATACTGATTAATAGATGGATAGGCGACTATCTTTTATTTTTCAGCTAAAAATGAATGAGTATTCATTCAAATGATGATAGGGGGAAAAAACATGAAGCGAACGATCAAGCGTGCCGCGGTATTGGGTTCCGGAGTAATGGGGTCCGGCATTGCTGCACACTTGGCAAACGTCGGCATCTCAACTATGATGCTGGATGTCGTACCACGTGAACTGACCAAAAATGAAGAAAAGAAAGGCTTATCGCTTGAAGATCGTGCTGTACGGAACCGTATGGCTGCCGACAGTAAAAAAGCTTTATTAAAACAAAATCCATCACCAATTACCTCGAAGAATAGTCTTGATTCAATCGAGGTCGGCAATATGGAAGATGACATTGAAAAGTTAGCAGACGTTGACTGGATCATCGAAGTTGTTGTTGAAAATCTGGAAATCAAGCAAAAAGTTTTTGCAAACGTTGACAGCTACCGAAAAGAAGGAGCCATTGTCAGTTCCAATACATCCGGGATTTCAGTGGAGGCGATGGCTGAGGGGCGTTCAGAGGATTTTCGCAAACATTTCCTCGGAACACACTTCTTCAACCCGCCGCGTTACTTGAAGTTATTGGAAGTTATCCCGACGGAGGCTACAGATCCGGAAGTACTGTCTTTCATGAAAACATTTGGCGAAGATGTGCTCGGCAAAGGCGTTGTCGAAGCAAAAGATACACCGAACTTTATTGCCAACCGGATCGGAACATATGGGTTGCTTGTAACCGTACAGGAAATGCTGAAAGGCGGTTACAGTATCGGTGAAGTCGATTCTGTCACCGGACCGATGATCGGCCGTCCGAAGAGTGCCACTTTCCGTACGCTGGACGTCGTCGGATTGGATACGTTCATTCATGTCGCCAACAACGTGCATGATCAGGTTGAAGGTGCTGAAAAAGACGTGTTCAAAGTACCGGGCTTTATGCAAAAAATGCAGGAAAAAGGCTGGCTTGGCGCAAAAAGCGGTCAAGGATTTTTCCTGAAGAAAAAAGGAAAAGATGGCAGCACCATATACGAATTGAACCCTGAAACATTTGAATATGAAGACCGCAAAAAATTGAAAACGAATGCAACTGAGATGGCGAAACAGGAGAAAGGTCCGAGCCGAAAATTGAAAGCGCTTGTTTCAGCTGAAGGCGACAAGGCTGGAGATTTGGTCTGGTCCGTGTTAAAACCTGTGCTCATTTATTCAGCTGAACTTACAGGTGAGATTGCAGATGATATTGTTTCCATTGACCAGGCGATGAAATGGGGATTCGGCTGGGAAATCGGTCCGTTTGAAACATGGGATGCCATCGGTCTGCGCACATCCGTCGAGCGCATGCAACAAGAAGGTTCGGATGTTCCCGAATGGGTACTGAACATGCTGGAATCCGGAAAAGAATCCTTCTATCAAACTGAGAATGGCAATGTGTATTATTACGATAACGGTGAATACAAACACCAGCACTTTAATCCGAAAGAAATTAATCTTAAACGATTGAAAGATGAAAAAAGGGTTATTAAAAAGAACTCCGGTGCCAGTTTAATAGATTTGGGGGACGGTGTTGCCGGACTGGAATTCCATAGCCAGGGCAATGCCATCGGTTTGGATATCATTAAAATGATTAATGATTCGATTGAAGAAGTGGATAAAAATTATGAAGGGCTGGTCATCGGAAACCAAGGCAAAAACTTCAGTGTCGGTGCTCATCTTGGCATGATGCTGATGGCGGCACAGGATGATGACTTCTTTGAGCTGGATATGGTTATTCGTCAGTTCCAGAACACAGCGATGAATATTAAATATTCGGAAAAGCCGATTGTAACCGCCCCATTCAATATGACGGTAGGCGGCGGTGCTGAACTTTCCCTGCCGGCTGCATCTATCCAGGCGTCAGCTGAAACATACATGGGTCTGGTTGAATTCGGCGTCGGACTGATTCCGGGAGGCGGCGGAACGAAAGAACTTTATCTGAAAGAGCTCCGCAATCTGCCTAAGGGTGTAGATTTCGATCTGACCAAAGTTGCAAATGATGTTTTTGAAAAAGTAGCCATGGCTAAAGTGTCCACCTCAGCTGAGGAAGCACGAGAAAATGGATTTTTGGACAACAGCGATGACATTAGCGTGAATTCGGACCACTTGCTGTATGATGCAAAAGAAAAAGTGTTGGCTCTTGCTAAAGCAGGTTATCAGCCGCCAAAACGCGAGAAAATCCCGGTTGTCGGTGACGCAGGATATGCCGCTATGCTGCTCGGGGCAAAATCACTTCAGTTCAGCGGATATGCCTCAGACCATGATGTGAAAATTGCCGAAAAATTAGCATATGTATTATCAGGCGGACGGATTAAAGAAGGAACGCTGATTGATGAACAAATGATGCTCGACATGGAACGTGAAGCATTCCTGAGTCTGATCAGTGAACCGCTGACTCAGCAGCGTATGCAGCACATGCTTTTAAAAGGAAAACCATTGCGAAACTAATTTGAAGAGGGGGAGAAAACGTGAGAGAAGCAGTAATTGTTGCAGGTGCAAGAACCCCTGTAGGTAAGGCGAATAAAGGGACACTAGCCAACACAAGGCCGGATGACCTTGCAGCATTAACGATCAAAGAAACTTTGAAACGGGCAGGAGATTACGACGGAAACATTGATGATGTAATTATTGGCTGCGCGATGCCGGAAGCCGAGCAAGGAATGAATATGGCACGCAACATCGCAGGTCTTGCCGGCCTCAGAAATGATGTGCCGGGTATCACGATTAACCGCTATTGCTCATCTGGACTGCAAAGCATCGCCTATGGAGCAGAACGTATTATGGTCGGCGCAAGTGACGCGATCATCGCGGGCGGAGCAGAGTCCATGAGCCTGATTCCGATGGGCGGCCACGTCATCAAGCCGAATACGAAACTTGTTCAGGACGCACCGGGATACTATATGCAAATGGGACACACAGCGGAAGAAGTGGCGAAACGCTTTGGCATTTCGCGTGATGAGCAGGATGAATTTGCCGTCCGCAGTCATCAGCGCGCAGCAAAAGCACTTGAGGAAGGCAAATTCAACGATGAAATTGTCCCCGTCGAAGTGACAGAACGTGTCATAGGGGAAAGGAACAAAGTTGAAGAGAAAACATCAACGTTTGAAATGGATGAAGGTGTACGTGCGGGAACAACAAAAGAAATTCTTGGCAATTTGAACCCGGCATTTTCCGCAACCGGCTCCGTGACCGCAGGCAACTCCTCGCAAATGAGTGACGGGGCAGGTACTGTTCTTGTGATGGATCGGGAAAAGGCTGACTCAGAAGGGTTAAAGCCGCTTGCTAAATTCCATTCGTTTGCTGTAGCAGGTGTTGAACCGGAAATCATGGGAGTCGGCCCTGTTGAAGCTGTACCGAAAGCCTTGAAAATTGCCGGACTGGATTTATCTGACATCGGTCTGATTGAGCTGAACGAGGCATTTGCCTCACAATCAGTCCGTGTCATCCAGGCGCTTGATTTGGACCCGGAGATTGTCAACGTTAACGGCGGAGCGATCGCACTCGGTCACCCACTTGGAATGACAGGCACAAAGCTGACACTCAGTCTTATTCATGAGATGAAACGCCGCAATGTACAATATGGTGTTGTCACCATGTGTATCGGCGGCGGTATGGGGGCAGCAGGCGTATTTGAATTACTGTAGGTTATTATGTCATCTGAGGAGCCGCTGAAGTGTGTTTAAAAGAAAAACGCTAAAGTTTGTCGCAAATTCGCTAAAGTTCACAGAAAAAATGATGAAGTTCACAATTCAGCGGCAGCAGCGGCAAGTTGGCTCAGGTGCCCAAAATTTAGCGGCCTTATCTTTATTAATTCCAACATGGAAAGGAACGATTGATATGAGTGAAACAACGGAAAAACTATTCAAAGGCGGCGGGTTTTTAACAGAAGACCTGCATGCTGAAGATGTGATTACCCCTGAGGATTTTACTGAAGAACACAAGATGATCGGTAAAACAACGGATGATTACATTGATGGTGAAGTTTTACCCAAGATTGATAACTTGGAAAATCATGAATTTGAATATTCTGTTGACCTGCTTAAAAAAGCGGGTGAACTCGGCCTGCTTGGAGCAGACATTCCGGAAGCTTATGGCGGGCTGGATCTGGATAAAATCAGTTCAGCCATCATCACTGAAAAATTTGCCCGTGCCGGGGGCTTTTCAATAACTCACGGTGGGCATGTCGGCATCGGAACGCTGCCAATCGTATTTTTTGGCAATGAGGAACAAAAAGAAAAATATTTGCCAAAATTGGCTACCGGTGAGATGATTGCCGCCTATGCGCTGACCGAGCCAAGTGCGGGGTCTGATGCCTTGAGCGGAAAAACAACAGCAACGCTCAATGAAGCAGGAACCCATTATATTTTGAACGGTGAAAAGCAATGGATTACCAACTCTGCTTTTGCGGATGTATTCGTTGTTTATGCGCAGGTCGATGGTGATAAATTCACAGCATTCATCGTTGAGTGCGACTTCCCCGGTGTTTCCACAGGACCTGAGGAAAAGAAAATGGGCATTAAGAGCTCCTCAACCCGGACACTGATTTTGGAAGATGCTGAAGTACCGGTTGAGAATCTGCTTGGTGACAAAGGCAAGGGCCATAAAATTGCTTTCAACATTCTGAACGTCGGCCGTTATAAACTTGCCATGGGCGGTGTCGGTGGTTCCAAGCGCGGAATCGAAGTGGCAACTAAATATGTTAATGAACGTAAACAGTTTAATACACCAATCTCCAGCTTTTCACTGACTCAGGAAAAACTGGCAACATTGGCAGTCAGAACATACGCCAATGAGAGTGCTGTTTATCGCACAGTAGGGTTATTTGAACAACGGATGGGATCACTGACAGACGAACAACTGAAAGACGGCAGGGAAGTGGCAAACGCTATCGCTGAATATCAAATTGAATGTTCCTTGAATAAATTCTCGGCGACAGAATGTTTGGATCACGTCGCTGATGAAGCCGTTCAACTGCATGGCGGGTATGGTTTTATGGAAGAGTATGAAGTGGCAAGAATGTACCGTGACTCACGGATCAACCGGATCTTTGAAGGAACGAATGAAATCAACCGTCTGATTGTGCCTGGCACGCTGATGAAAAAAGCAATGAAAGGTGAACTGCCACTTCTTCAGGAAGCACAAAAATTGCAGGAAGAACTCATGATGATGATGCCTGAAGAAATCGGCGATAATGCGCTGGAACAGGAAAAATATCTGCTGAAGAATGCCAAGAAAATGGTGCTGCTCGGCGCCGGCCTTGCTGCACAAAAATATCAGCAGAAGCTGGAACATGAGCAGGAAATTCTGGTTAACCTGGCTGACATGGTCAACGAGATTTACAATATGGAATCAGCCATTCTGCGTACTGAAAAAGCAATCAACAAAGATGGCGAAGATAAACACAAACAGAAGCTTCTTTACACACAAGTATATGTGCAGGAAGCCTTCAACCGAGTTGAAGCAGACGCAAAAGAATCACTGATTGCTGTTGAGGAAGGCGACAACCTGAGAATGATGCTGTCATCCCTGCGTAAGCTGACGCGTCACACGCCAACAAACGTGATTGCGAAAAAACGTGAGATTGCCGCGAAGATCATTGAAGAAGAAAAATACGTTGTCTGATTGAAAACAACGGAACACTGCCCCCGGCAGAATAGGCTGCGGGGCAGTATTTGTTTATAAAAGAAAAATCCCGAAATTCATGCGGAAATGCCCGAAGTTCACAAGAGAATACCCGAAGTTCACAATTAACCTGCCTGAAGTTCACAACTAACTTGCTCGAAGTTCACAACATTAAGGCTGAAATGTTCAAAATTATATGATATTATATCGCAAAAATAATAATTCCGGTCGCCTGCCTGCATTAAATTTGCTATAATGAATTTAATCTATTATATAGCAGGGGGGAAGAAGCATATGGCATTAACATTTTACTGGTACCCGAAATGCGGCACATGTCAAAAAGCGAAAAAGTGGCTTGATGCGCATGACATCGATTATACGAGCATACATATTGTAGAAGAACCTCCGACAAAAGAACAGCTGCTGGACTTAATTTCCAAAAGTGGCATGCCACCAAAGAAGTTTTTTAATACAAGTGGAAAAAAATACCGCGAGCAAAATATGAAAGAAAAAATTAAGGATGCAAGTACTGAGGAAATGGCGGAGTGGCTGGCTTCAGATGGCATGCTGATCAAACGGCCGATCGTTATGGATGGAGAGAAAGTGACGTTGGGATTTAAAGAAGATACATTCACTGAAACCTGGCTTTAAGGGGTTGTTCAAAAAGTCCGGTAACAATGACACATCGAATTTTTCGTTGGTTTGTTTTTCGCGGCTCATGTATTTAAACGCATACATTCCGCTCCTTGGAAAAGAAGAACACTTTTCCTGTGTGCGAGGCAGCTCAGTGAAGCTTACCTTGTGCTCAAAACTGCGCTGCCTCGAACTTCTCGGTCCTTGTTATCCTCCTTTTTGAACACACATTTTTAAAATAGACAGAAATACTAGAAAAATACACGGCTGCCTAGTATAGTTAGGGTGACAGCTACAATGATTTATGGAGGGATACTGATGAACTTACCGAAAGACTTGTTTTATACAGAAGATCATGAGTGGGTGAAAAAAGAAGACGGGAAAGTTCGGATTGGCATTACTGACTTTGCTCAGGATGAGCTTGGAGACATTGTTTTTGTCGAACTGCCTGAAGAAGGTGATGAACTTGAGGCGGATGAGCCATTCGGCAGTGTTGAGTCCGTTAAGACAGTTTCAGAATTGTACGCTCCGCTCAGCGGGAAAATTGTCGAAGTTAACGAGGAGCTTGAAGACAGCCCGGAATTCGTTAATGAATCACCATATGACAAAGCTTGGATGGTAGTTGTGGAGCCGTCAAATGAGTCTGATGTCGATCAGTTATTATCTGCTGAGCAATATGAAGAAGCCGTTAACAAAGAATAATAACAATTGATGATGAAAAAGCTGACTCACTCTTTAATGAGAAAGTCGGCTTTTTTAATAGTTAATGGATTCCAATCATATAATATCTATACCCCTATCATGATGTTTCCTTAAGGAGTGCAATATGGATGACAGAGTATGCCGAAAAAGTTATCATTGTGGAAGGGTTGACCGATAAGAAGCAAATCAAAAAGGTGATTGCTGAGGATGCAGAAATCATCTGTACAAACGGAACACTTGGCGTGGAAAAGTTTGATGAGCTTCTCGAAGACTATGACCTCGACAATCGGGATGTTTATATTTTGGTTGATGAGGACAGTCCGGGCATCAGACTTCGCAATCAGCTGTCACGTGAGCTTCCGCATGCCGAGCATATTTATGTCAGCAGTGATTATCGCGAAGTGGCGACAACACCTGAAAATATATTGGCTACTGAGCTGGCAGGGAAGCGATTCGAGGTTAATCCGATTTTTCTGATTTAGGGTGATTTTTTTGCAGCAGGTAACTGATGACGTATTGCAGCAAGAACATTATTTATTATATATTTATACACCATTTTGCGGGACTTGTGCGCTTGCAAGATCCATGGCCGAAAAAATAGAATCGGTTCATCAGCAGGATATTTTTTATGAAATGAATGCGTCACTCAATCCCGAGTTTATGCAGGATTATATGATTGAAAGTGTCCCTTGCCTGCTGATCAAGGAAGACGGGGGAATTAAGGATAAAGTATATGCGTTCAAGTCGATTGCCAACATATACAACTATTTGATGGAATACAGGCCGGAGCTGTTTGCTAAAAATTAATTTTGTTGGCATCTCGAGTAAGGCATGCTTGTTTTGAAAATCGATTAAAAATGAATACGGATTTTCTCTTATCCAGAGCGGTGGAGGGGCTGGCCCTATGAAACCGCGGCAACCTCAAATTTCAGTTATTTGAAAGGTGCTAATTCTTGCGAAGCGTATGCTTTGGCAGATAAGGGAACGTGAAGATGATGTGTGCATACGTCTTTCTGTTCTCTTACAGAAAGGCGTTTTTCTTTTTTAAAAAGATTGGTGGCGTTGTATTCTGATTTTGACAAAGCAGCATTTAAAGAATTGATAACAACCAGCGGTACTGGCAAAAGTTCGTTTGTGCGCCTTTTGAACTGGAAGAACGCACTCATTCTGGAAGGCGATGAGTCCCCATACGTGAATGTAGTAGCAGCGAAAAAAGAAAATAAGGATAACGAAGCCATCAACACATTAGTGGATGTGCTGCACTCTGATGAAATTCAAAACTTTATCAAAGAAGAGTTTAATGGCGCTGTGGTACCGGTTGAGGGCAAATCGGAGTGAAGTTTCACTTAAGGGAATCTACAGCATTTGGAAGTAAATTGCTCTATGCTTAAATGCAACATAGCTTAATCGTTTCAGTTATAATATATCTCATTTTTGCCGTCCACAGGCGTTTATATGCGAATTGTCGAGGTATTGAGGATATGATATTCTTAATACTGTAATCAAACGAAAGGATGGTTCACTATTAATAGTGGAATAAGAATGCATTATACTCCAGAAATGGAAAGAGCAATGCAGCAGTCGCACAAAATGGGCTATGTCGAATATGAAAGGAATCTGGAAAACCGAATAGCCGTTGAAAAAAGGCGACAGAATGAATATGAGAAATGTAAACACATGATAGCTGAAATTGACAGTCACATTCATACTTGATAAAAAACATCCGGCACTCATAAACAGGGTGCCGGATTTTAATGTTTTATATGTTTTGGCTTTGTGGTCGCCTGTTTTACTGAGCCAGCAATGCGCCTGCTCGTATTTCGGTACTCACGCTCATAGTTCTAAGCTCCCGCCCATGTTTACATACTCCGGAACATGTTAGTGATTTTCCGTCCATATTTCTCTTTTCGGGCACAAGCTTCCCGACCTTGAACAACCTCTTGAAAAAATTTCATAAAAAACAGCAATAATAACAGGGAATGTGATGATTGAAGTCGAATATGTATATAAACGAAGTCTTCAGGGAGGTACATATTTTGAAATTATTAAGCTACAGAATTAAAGGTAGCCCAGGATCATCAAGAATGGGCTTTATGCATGGAGAAAAAATTGTCGATCTTCAGGAAGCCTGGAAAAGATTGCAGCGTGACAACAGCGATAATGATGCGGCGGATGCCGCGAACAGGCTTTTCCCCGCTGAGCCGGCGCAATTTTACTCAGCTGGTTTGTCAGTCATCGAACAAGCAAAAGAGGTACAGACCTACGCAAGAACGAATCATATGGATGATATCTGCTTCAACCGCGACGGCGTCTATCTGTCCACACCAGTTCCGTCACCATCTAAAATCATATGTGTCGGCAAAAATTATGCGGCACATGCAGCGGAGATGGACAGTGATGTACCGGACTATCCGGTAATATTTGCCAAATTTGCAAATGCGCTGATCGGCCCCGAGGATGCGATTGAAAAGCCGGTGTTCGTTAATAAGCTTGACTATGAGGCTGAGCTGACGGCAGTCATCGGGAAAGAAGCGTCACATGTGAAACGTGAGGAAGCTCTTGATTACATTGCCGGCTATACAATCGGCAATGATATTTCGGCCCGTGACCTGCAGAAGCGGACACCACAGTGGCTGCAGGGTAAGACATTGGACCGTTCAACACCTGTCGGCCCATGGGTTGTGACAGCCGATGAGGTGGGTGATGTCGGCAATTCATCGGTTTATTCTTATGTAAATGGGGAGGAGCGACAATCAGCAACGACGGAAAAACTCATCTTTGATATTCCCCATCTAATCGAATTCATTTCGTCCCTAATCACACTTAAACCCGGTGACTTGATTATGACAGGGACACCGGATGGGGTTGGTATGGGGATGGAACCGCCCCAATTTTTAAATGATAAAGACACCATAGGGGTGGAAATTGACAAAATCGGGTGGATGGAAAATCGTGTGAGTGAAGTTAAGCCCGGGTTTAGTCGGCCTTCCTTGAACTTCTGGAATCGCTGTTGACTTATCGCCCCGAGCCTTTGTTCTTCCTGGCCAGCTTTTCCCAATCTTTTATTCCAGGTGGTTGTTCCAGCCAATTGTGTTTGATCATGATATCAGTTCCACTTTTTGCAAGGCGGGTAACTTCCAGCGAAAAGTATTAACGCCTCAGTTATGTTTTCATCCATATTAAGCATCGCTAAGCTCCAGACCAAGTATGAGTAAAATGTTTACGGGAAGGGATATAGAGGATCGAATATTCTGATATCAGGAATACGCTGGCGTATTCCCGGTATCAGAGAAGCTTAATCCTTTGTTTCTATGGTTCAAACAACAAAGGAACTCTCACCTTTGACAGAATAGATTCGCCAAAAATCAAACAAAAGGTGGAGTTCCTATGTATGATCATACCAATAATACGACCAATTTAAAAGCTATAGAACAATCGCTGTTTCAGTACCTTCAGGGCTACTTTCATGAGATCCTTTTAAAGGTTTTAGAGGATATGGATGTTTGGCTGATGGAAAGCCGGATCATCAACGTTATAAGTATGAGGAAAAACAAGCGGCTTCCATGGATACCGTATTCGGCTCGGTAAGGGTGAAGAGGCGAAAGCAGGAAAAGGGTTTCGAGACGGATTGGATGCGCCCGATGGGCTCAGCCGAATCCAACATGAACTTCTTTTCCCGGCGCCTGAAGAAAATGGGTTACAGCTGGTCTGAGAATGGTCTTGAAGCTATGACCACAGCCATTATTCACCGATTTGATGGCACGCTGGGAGAGGAGCTTGATTTAACATCATCAACTGAACATCAGGACGACAGTTCTCAGGAAGAAACGGTTTCGCTTAAACGATTACTGAAACAAAAGACAAGACAGTCTGTGGGAGCTATTATGGGCAGCATGCCTGTACTGTGGGGTAAGGAGCCAGGCAGTAATACAGCACAGGCGTTGCGTGGGTTAGCTGGGTTCCAGTCCCCATAAAAGCAGGATATGAAGCTCAGGAGCCAACAAGGCGTTGTATAGGTTTAGAAAACTGTTTCATATCATGTGTTAGAGCCAAAAATAGATTTATACGGGCCGCGGGTAAGATAACAACCGTCTTTACATCAACAACCAAAAACAAAATACAAAGGTCGAGAGAAACTTCCCGCAAAAACTTGACTCACTCCCGGACCAAAAAATAGTTTTATATATAACCGATTTATGTTATTTTAGTAATCAGTCTCGATAGAAAACGGTTACATCATAAGGAGTGAGAGAATACCTTGAGGATAATTATTTGAACAGGGTTTGTCCATTAAACACTTACAAAAATCAATAAAGTTTATGCGCTAAAACATTAAATAAAATAATAACAACAACTGGGAGAGAAAACATCATGGAAATTATTAAAGGAACACTCTTACTACTTATTGTACTGGCTTTATTTACGATTTTTAACCATAAAGCACCCAGAGGGATGGAGGCAATGGGCGCATTAGCAAGTGCAGCTATTGCCACTTTTTTAGTTGAAGCCTTTCAACGTTATGTAGGTGGGGACTTATTAAATATTGAGTTTTTAGGTGAAGTAGGAGATGCGGCCGGCGGTATGGGCGGCGTTGCTGCGGCAGCTCTTGTTGCGATTGCAATGGGTGTTTCGCCCGTGTATGCTTTAATGCTTGGTGTGTCCTGTGCCGGTTTAGGACTCATACCGGGATTTATTGCAGGTTACTTAATGTCATTTATCGTCAGGAAAATTGAAACCAAAGTGCCTGATGGCCTTGATTTAATTGTTACAATTATTGTTGCAGCCCCGCTGGCCCGTATATTGGCTGTTTGTGCTGATCCACTGGTCGATCTTACACTGCTTAATATCGGTGGAATTATTACACAAACAACCGATGCAAATCCTATCGTGATGGGGATTATTTTAGGTGGTGTGATTACTGTCGTAGCTACAGCACCTTTAAGTTCCATGGCATTGACTGCCATGCTGGGATTAACGGGCACACCTATGGCAATTGGTGCGTTAGCCGTATTTGGTTCGTCCTTTCTGAACTTTGTCTTTTTCCATCGTATGAAATTCGGAAATCGAAAAACAACCATTTCAGTTGCGATTGAACCATTATCGCAAGTCGATATTATTTCTGCTAATCCGATTCCTATTTATGTCACCAATTTTCTTGGCGGTGCAACATCAGGCATTTTTATTGCATTGTCAGGAATGGTGAATGGAGCAACAGGGACGGCCACGCCAATTGCCGGATTTGCAGTCATGTATGGGTTTAATGATCCTGTCACGGTAACGATTGTTGCATGTCTATGTGCAGGCTTTAGTATTTTATGGGGATTCATTGGATCGTATATTTTTAAAAACTATAACATTCGCCAGGTTGATGAGCTCACCGAAATAAGTAAGGAAGCAACAACAGCTTAAGCAAACAATAGGCGAAAGTTAAGTTATTTTCTTCAGGGGAGGAGTTTTTACATGTTTCGATCAGTTGCGGAATTAGTGGAAACGGCAGAAAATGAAAATATCTTAATCTCAGAAGTCATGATACGACAGGAGATGGATATCAAAGAAAAAACAAGAGAAGAAATTTATGCAGATATGGAAAATAATTTAGATACAATGGAAAAAGCGGTGGAGGACAGTCTTGAAGGTGTCCAGTCTGTTACAGGGTTAACCGGCGGGGATGCTGTTCTTGTTCAAGAATATATGAAAGAGAAGACGCCGCTTTCAGGCAATTTGCTAATGGATGCGGTCAGTAAAGCAATGGGGACAAATGAAGTCAATGCTGCGATGGGCACAATTTGCGCAACCCCGACAGCAGGAAGCGCTGGTTGCGTGCCAGGTACATTGTTTGCTGTTAAGAATCAGTTGAATCCGACACGTGATCAGATGATCCGTTATTTATTTACAGCGGGGGCATTCGGATTTGTTGTGGCGAACAATTCATTTATTTCCGGTGCAGCAGGCGGCTGTCAGGCGGAAGTAGGCTCTGCTGGGGCCATGGCATCTGCAGCTATTGTGGAAATGGCAGGAGGGACGCCGCAGCAATCAGCAGAAGCTTTTGCAATGACACTGAAAAACATGCTTGGACTCGTGTGTGATCCAGTTGCAGGGCTTGTCGAAGTTCCATGTGTCAAACGTAATGCCGGCGGGTCTTCACTTGCAATTGTTTCAGCGGACATGGCATTAGCCGGCGTAACAAGCACCATCCCGTGTGACGAGGTGATCGGCGCTATGTACAGAATTGGCAAACAGATGCCATCAAGTCTGCGTGAGACAGGTGAGGGCGGACTTGCGGATACACCGACCGGCCGTCTGCTGAAAGATAAAATATTCGGTTCATCGACTGCGTCAGGCGAATGGGTCAGTCAAAAAGCTGACTGACGAAGAGAAGCAGTGTCGTTATTGATTAAAATAAAATAGTATATTTAAATGGATGCAATTCCGAATTTTGGTTTGCATCCTTTATTTTTTATGAAAAAAGTGTTGCATTAATATAAATTATAATGCATAATAATACATAACATTTTATACATTATCAGCGAAGCGTTTTACGTAGAGGGAGGTACAGTATGCCTAAACTACAGCATATCCGGAAGGTTCTGGTGATTGGATCAGGTCCCATCACCATCGGCCAGGCAGCTGAATTCGATTATTCCGGAACACAGGCTTGCCTGGCGCTGAAAGAAGAAGGCGTTGAAGTCGTTCTTGTTAATAATAACCCGGCAACAATAATGACAGACTACACAATGGCCGAACATGTATATTTGGAACCTTTGACGACGGATTCGCTTACCGCGATTATCCAAAAAGAACAGCCGGATGGAATATTGCCGACACTCGGCGGACAGACAGGTTTGAATCTGGCAGTGACATTATATGAAGCAGGTGTATTGGAGCAATATAAAGTGGAATTGCTCGGTACCTCTTTAGAAGCTATCCGAAAAGGCGAAGATCGCGATATCTTTAAATCGACCATGAAAACAATTGAAGAACCTGTTCCCGAAAGTTTATCGGTTCGTTCAGTTGATGACGCAGTCCGTTTTGCACAGACAGCCGGTTTTCCGATTATTATCAGACCGGCTTATACATTGGGCGGTGCCGGTGGGGGAATCGTCGAAACAAAACACGAGCTTAAGTCGGTTGTTCAGCATGGTCTCGATTTGAGTCCTGTTGGGCAGGTGCTTGTCGAGCAAAGCATTAAAGGCTGGAAAGAAATTGAGTTTGAAGTGATAAGGGACGCAAACAATGATTGTGTGATTGTCTGTGATATGGAAAATATTGATCCGGCCGGTATTCATACAGGTGACAGTATAGTTGTTGCGCCGTCCCAGACATTGACTGAAGGACAGCTTCAAATGCTCCGGAACGTTTCATTTAAGGTGATCCGGGAACTTGGCGTTGTTGGCGGCTGCAATATTCAATTTGCTCTGAATCCGGACAGCGACGAGTACGTTATTATCGAGGTCAACCCAAGGGTCAGCCGCTCAAGCGCACTCGCGTCAAAGGCAACCGGCTATCCGATTGCCAGGATTGCAGCCAAGATTGCTATGGGGTGGCATCTCAATGAACTGCAAAACCCGTTGACCGGCAATACATACGCGGGATTTGAACCGGCGCTCGATTACATCGCAGTGAAAATACCGCGCTGGCCATTCGATAAATTCAGGACTGCTGACAGAACACTCGGAACGCAAATGAAAGCAACGGGTGAAGTGATGGCATTGTCCGGAAGCTTTCCGGCTGCGTTGAATAAAGCCATCCGGTCGCTTGATACCGGAATCAATCATTTTCCGTTTCTTTCCGATTGGACGGCAGAAGAAATCGAAAATGCGCTGGTGTACGCAACAGACGAACGCTTATTTGTGACCGCAGAAGCGATACGAAGAGGTTATTCGCTTGATGACATTCAAAGCCTGACAGGCATCAATCACTTTTTCCTGAACGAGATATCAGCTGTGATTGATATGGAGAAACAGCTCGGGGAAAAAAGCTGGGATACTATCAGCCGGGAGGAATGGATGAAAGCTAAAACAATGGGGTTTTCCGATCATATTCTGGCTTCGCTTTTCGACAAAGCCCGAGATACAGTGCAGGAATTCTCCCTTAAAATGGCACCTTCCTATAAAACGATTGATACAGGCGCAGTAAAAGCTTCAGCGGATACAGGTTATTTTTACAGTACATGGGACGAAGTGAATGAGGCAATGCCATTGAAAGGTCAAAAGGTTGTCGTTTTGGGCGCTGGTCCGATCAGGGTCGGCCAGGGAATTGAATTTGATTACTGTTCGGTGCATGCAACGATGTCATTGCAGGATCAGGGCATCAATGCCACTGTGATAAACAATAACCCCGAAACGGTCAGTACGGATTACAACATGGTTGATCATCTTTACTTTGAGCCGCTGACCGCCGAAGATGTTTTAGCCATTGTTCAGAATGAAAAAGCCGATGGCGTTGTGGTGCAATTTGGCGGGCAGACAGCGATTAACCTTGCGGAGGAATTACACAAGAACGGTGTCCATGTCTACGGTACGTCACTGCCGGCAATCAACGCAACAGAGGACCGGGATAAGTTCTATCAGCTGCTGCAAAAGCTTGAAATATCTCACATTCCGGGGCAAACAGTTTCAGGGGTGACAGAAGCTGTCGAGTCAGCAGCGGACATAGGCTATCCGGTTCTGGTGCGGCCATCTTACGTGATCGGTGGAAGCGGAATGGTTATTTTACACAGTGAACCGGAATTGATGACATACCTGAACGGTCTTAAAGCAGAAGCGTCAGAATCGGATATTTTTCCGTTGTTGATTGATCGTTTTATTCCGGGCAAAGAATTTGAGATAGATGCTGTTTGCGACGGGAATGACATTCTGATACCCGGTGTATTTCAGCATATTGAACGGGCAGGGGCTCATTCAGGAGACAGTATCGCAGTCTTTCCCGGACCGGATCTTTCAAAATTGCAAAAGCAGCAGATTGAATCATATACAAAATCAATATCGGCGGAATTGAATTTACAGGGAATTGTCAATATTCAATTCGTTCTCAGTGAAAACGGCAGGGAATTGTATGTATTGGAAGTTAACCCGAGGGCATCACGAACGGCGCCGATTGCGAGCAAAGTAACAGGCATACCGCTGATTGATCTGGCAGTGCGTGTGCAGACAGGCAAGCCGCTCAAAGAACAGGCATGGGAGCTTGGTTTGCATGAGGATATACCATATTATGCAGTGAAAATGCCGGTCTTTTCTTCATCTAAATTATCGGGGGTTGATCCTTACCTGGGACCGGAAATGCAGTCAACCGGCGAAGCCATCGGACTGGGGACCACCATTGGTCAGGCAATGGCAAAAGCTTGCGGTTGGACGGAAGACAGCCTGTTGGACACAACGACAGACAAACCTGTTTATTTATCGCTCGGTTCAACTGATAATTTAACCGGACAGCTCCTGTCACTTCTTGCGGACTTGCCGGTAAAAATCGCTGCCGATCCGGAAACGGCAGCTTGCCTCAGCAAAAAAGGAATCCGCATTGACCGTGTTGCGGATATCGAGGAAGCCAGTTCCATTTGTTCAGAAAATGGATTTTCGCTCGTTTGTGATACACAAAAATCATTTACGGAGGATGAACATACCCGGCTCAGAATAGCTGCCCTGGCGGTTAATACGACATGTCTCACGTCGGCTGAAACATTGTTTGCTTATCTGTATGCCGCAGATCAGCCGCGGGAGGCCCCTGTTCCGGTGAATGATTATTTGAATAACAGCCGTGAGCTGAATCGGCGGAAGGAGCGTGCTATGTAAATGAAAACAGAAGCTGACCCCGTATTTGCCGGCAACGAGCTGAGAGGCCGCAAATTTTTAAAACTTACCGATTTAAGCAAACATGAATTGGGCTATTTGCTCGAGCTGGCTGGCGAACTGAAGCAGAAACACAAATCAGGGATGCATGAGGAATCATTGAAAGGAAAAACGCTTGGCATGCTGTTTGAAAAACCATCAACAAGAACACGCGTCTCTTTTGAAACAGGCATCTTCCAGCTCGGTGGTGCAGGGATTTTCCTGAATTCAGACAATCTGCAATTGGGAAGAGGGGAAACAATGGCAGATACAGCCAAAGTTCTCTCCGGATATGTTGATGGCATGATGATTCGGACATTTTCCCACAATGTGCTTGAGGAATTCGCTGAAAACGCGGAGATCCCGGTAATCAATGGGCTGACAGATATGTATCATCCATGCCAGGTGCTTGCCGATTTGCAGACAATACTGGAGGAAAAAGGCAGGCTGAAAGGTGTGAAACTCGCTTATATCGGAGACGGCAACAATATGTCACATTCCCTGATGACCGGGGCAGCTATGACAGGGATGGATATCAGCATTGCCGCCCCTGACGATTATCTGCCGTACACTTCGGTTGTTCAGGAAGCTTTGACAAGCGCCGGACAGACCGGGGGGCGTGTGGAAGTTACTTCAGACCCGCAGGAAGCCGCAAAGCAGGCTGATGTCATATATACTGATGTATGGGCAAGCATGGGCCAGGAGGGTGAACAAGGAAACCGTAAACAAGTGTTTTCTGATTTTCAGGTGGACGCTAAGCTCTGGTCGCTGGCAAATAACGATGCCATCTTTATGCACTGTCTGCCGGCACACCGGGGTGAAGAAGTGACAGCGGATGTCATTGACGGAAAACAATCAGTCGTCTTTCAGCAAGCAGAAAACAGAATGCACGTCCAGAAAGCACTGATGACAGCATTAATGGGCTGACTTTTATAAAATGATACAGAGATATACATTTTTAAAGGTTGTAGCTTCTGAGAAATTTTCGAGGGACTGAGCGGACCGAATACACGCAGACTCCCGGGGGAGCAAAGGCGGACTAAGTAACAACAGTCTATGTTATTACAAAATCACACAAGGAGAGGATACCATGAGTAAAGAAAAGGTCGTTTTGGCATATTCCGGAGGACTTGATACTTCAGTTGCGGTTAAATGGCTGCAGGATAAATATAACTATGATGTCATCGCGGCGGCAATCGACGTCGGCGAAGGAAAAGATCTCGAATTTGTCAAACAGAAAGCGCTCGATGTCGGTGCAGTGAAATCATATGTGATTGATGCCAAATCACTATTTGCTAATGAGTATGTATTGCCGGCTTTGCAGGCCAATTTACTATATGAAGGAAAATACCCGCTCATTTCTGCATTATCCAGACCGCTGATTGCAAAATTGCTCGTTGATATTGCTGAAAAAGAAGGAGCTTCAGCAGTCGCACATGGATGTACCGGAAAAGGCAATGATCAGGTACGGTTTGACGTCGCGTTTGCTGGACTGAACCCAAATCTCGATGTTGTCGCACCAGTACGTGAGTGGTCGATGTCCAGAGAAGAAGAGATAGCATATGCTGAAGAGCACAACATCCCTGTTCCTGTCGGTGTGGACAGTCCGTACAGCATCGATGAAAATTTATGGGGCCGCAGCAACGAATGCGGTATTCTGGAGGACCCGTGGGCAGAACCGCCGAAAGATGCCTATGATCTGACAGCTGATCCAACTGAGGCGCCGGATGAGCCTGAAGTTGTCGAAGTGTCGTTTGAACAGGGCAAACCAGTCTCACTGAACGGCAAAAAGCATGAGTTGCATGAACTGATTATGTCGCTGAATGAGATCGCAGGCAAGCACGGGGTCGGACGGATCGATCATGTGGAAAATCGTCTGGTCGGCATTAAATCAAGAGAAATTTACGAAGCTCCGGCGGCAGCTGTGCTGCTCACAGCACATCAGGAACTGGAATCATTGACATTGACACGCGAAACATCCCGCTTCAAACCGGGTGTTGAGCAAAAATTTGCTCAAACAGTATATGATGGTCTGTGGTATTCACCTCTGACCGATGCGCTTAAAGCGTTTGTAAAAGAAACCCAGCAATATGTATCCGGCACTGTCAAAATGAAACTGTATAAAGGACACGTCCATACGGTTGGCCGTAAGTCAGAACAGTCCCTATATGACTTTAATCTGGCAACCTATAACGCAGATGACGCATTCGACCATGAAGCTGCCAATGGATTCATTAAGCTGTGGGGACTCCCGACAAAAGTTCATTCTTCGGTCAACGCATCACATCAAGATGAAAAATCACCGGCCGATATCATGATGGATACCGCTGAAAAGGAAACGCAGAACCAATGAAACTGTGGGGCGGGCGATTTACAAAACCAACGAATCAGTTAGTGGATGAATACGCATCGTCCATTCATTTTGATAAAAAACTGGCAAAACATGATATTACAGGAAGTCTTGCACATGTCAGGATGCTCAAAAAATGCGGCATCGTACCGGAGAATGATGCAGATAAGATAGTGGAGGGACTGCAATCTGTTGCCGTTAAAATTGAAAATGGCGAAGCGGAGTTAAGTGATGAGCATGAAGATATCCATATGAATGTCGAGAAATTGCTGATTGACGAAATCGGTCCTGTCGGCGGGAAGCTTCATACGGGAAGAAGCCGGAACGATCAGGTGGCACTCGATATGCGCCTGTACTTGCGCGAAGTTGTTCTGGAGCTGTTTCAGTTGCTCACAGATGTCCAACAATCACTGCTTAAGCAGGCTGAAGCCAACCTGGATACAATATTGCCCGGTTACACGCATTTACAGCGGGCACAGCCTGTTCTGTTTGCCCATCATATGCTGGCATATCTGTTTATGTTTCAGCGCGATGCAGAACGGCTTGCCGATAGTTTGAAACGGATCAATAAGTTGCCGCTTGGCGCCGGAGCACTCGCGGGTACAACCTTCCCGATCGACCGTGAATATGTTGCCGAAGAACTTCAATTTGACGGCATTTGCGAGAACAGTCTGGATGCTGTCAGTGACCGGGATTTCGTGGTCGAATTTCTGTCACATGCTTCCATCATCACCATGCACCTGTCACGGTTGTGTGAGGAAATGGTGCAGTGGTCAAGTGCCGAGTTTAACTTTATTGAACTCGATGATGCCTTTAGCACAGGAAGCAGTATGATGCCGCAGAAGAAAAACCCGGATGTGGCAGAGCTTGTACGCGGAAAGACCGGCCGGGTATACGGCAATCTGACCGGAATGCTTACAACATTAAAAGGGCTGCCGCTCGCGTATAACAAAGATATGCAGGAAGACAAAGAAGGGATGTTTGATTCGGCCGAAACATTGTGGGGAGCTCTTGCATTGTTTGCACCAATGATAGAAACAATGCACGTCAAAAAAACTGAGATGTATGATGCGGTCAGACAGGATTATTCCAATGCCACTGATTTGGCGGACTATCTGACCGGTAAGGGGATGACTTTCAGGGAATCCCATGAGGCGGTCGGGAATATCGTGCTGCATTGCCTTAATCAAAATAAGTACTTGCTTGATCTGTCGATCGATGAATTTCGCTCTTTTTCAGCTGTGATTGAAGCGGATATTTTTGAAGCCCTCAGTCCCGAAGCCGTCGTGAATGCCCGTCAGGCACCCGGCGGAACGGCGAAACAAAGCGTGAAAAGGCAGCTTGAAAAAGCAGCGGGACTGCTGAAGGAAAATGATGATTGGGTTGACACAAATTCAAACAAATTAGCAAAGGGAATGTCCGGGTAAAACCGGGCATTTTTGCTATCCGTTATATTTAACAAGGGTATGTACGTGTATTATAATGGGAATTATGACAGTTGCGGATGATTGTACACTATTCCTAAAACGATAGCCTGTATGAGTTGATAATACATTCGAAATGATTTAAGATGATAATGAGAATAAATTGAGAATGGATAGTAACATATTCAATTCCAATAATAGCATAATAACAGTAATTGGAGGTTATCGATATGGCAGGCTCAACACTAGAGATTAAAAATCTTCATGTTGAAATTGAAGGTAATGAGATATTAAAGGGTGTCAACCTTACGATAAAAGGTGGCGAATTCCACGCGGTAATGGGACCAAACGGAACCGGTAAATCAACACTTGCCTCTGCAATCATGGGTCACCCAAGCTTTGACATCACCGAAGGCAGTGTTTTGCTTGATGGTGAAGAGGTTTTGGAGATGGAAGTGGATGAACGTGCAAAAGCCGGTCTTTTCCTCGGTATGCAGTATCCGAGCGAAATCAGTGGTGTCACAACATCCGATTTTCTGCGCTCTTCCATTAACGCACGCCGTGAAGAAGGCGATGAAATTTCACTGATGAAATTTATCAAAGAAATGGATGAAGTTCTGGATTACCTGGATATCGACAAAAATATGGCTCAGCGTTATCTGAACGAAGGTTTCTCAGGCGGTGAGAAAAAACGTAATGAGATTCTTCAATTGATGCTGCTGAAACCGGAGATAGCCATTTTGGATGAGATTGACTCCGGACTTGACATTGATGCGTTAAAAGTTGTTTCAAAAGGAATCAACAAATTACGTGATGATCAATTCGGCTGCCTGATCATTACACACTATCAGCGCCTGCTTAACTATATCACACCGGATAAAGTACACGTCATGATGCAAGGCCGTATTGTGAAATCCGGCGGACCTGAACTGGCTCAGCGTCTTGAATCTGAAGGTTATGACTGGATTAAACAAGAGCTTGGTATTGAAGACGAAAACGTCGGGCAAGAAGTTTAAAAGCTAGGAGGGGTAATATGACTGTAGAAACAAAACTGCCTTACGATAAAGACTATATCACCCAGTTTTCACAGGATAACAACGAACCGGACTGGATGCGCGATTTACGCCTTCAAGCTTTAGAACAAGCTGATTCGCTGGAAATGCCACAGCCTGACAAGACGAACATCACCAAGTGGAATTTCAGCAATTTCAAACATGATGCAGCTAAAGGCGAAAAAATTGCATCGCTGGATAAGTTGCCTGAAGATATACAGGATTTTCTTGATCAGAAAAATACACAGGAAAATCTACTGATACAACGTAATCATACAGTTGCTTATGCGTCATTAAGCAAAAAGCTTGAAGAAAAAGGTGTCATTTTCACCGATATCTTTACAGCACTCATAGATCATGAGGAGCTGGTTAAGCGTTATTATATGAAAGACGCAGTATCCGTTGATGAACACCGGCTTACCGCACTCCATGCCGCGCTGATGAATGGCGGTGCGTTTGTCTATGTTCCAAAAAATGTCCAGCTGGAAGAACCGCTGCAGGTTATTTTCTGGCAGGAAGATCCGGAAGCTGCCATGTTCAACCATGTGCTGGTTGTAGCGGATGATAACAGCTCATTGACATATGTGGAGAACTATTTCTCACAGAACCATGAAGAAGAAACGGTAGCCAACATCGTGACCGAAGTGATTGCCAATAATAATGCACAAATCTCCTTTGGTGGTGTTGATAACTTTGCAGCAGGCACAACTTCTTACATTAACCGTCGCGGTGTCACATACCGTGATGCAAGAATCGAATGGGCGCTGGGACAAATGAACGACGGCAATACAGTCTCTGAAAATGTGACCCATCTGGTGGGTGAAAATTCAGGTTCCAATGCCAAAACGGTTTCAGTTGGCCGCGGCAAACAATCCCAAAACTTCACGTCAAAAATTGTTCATTTTGGCAAATTTACCGAGGGCCATATTCTGCAGCACGGTGTCATGAGAGATAAAGCACGCTCAATTTTCAATGGCGTCGGCAAAATTGAGCATGGCGGATCAAAATCGAATGCTGTGCAGGAATCACGTGTCTTGATGTTAAGTAAAGACGCACGCGGGGATGCCAACCCGATTCTTCTGATCGATGAGGATGATGTTGAAGCAGGACACGCCGCATCAGTCGGACGTGTTGATCCGCTCCAGCTGTATTATCTGATGAGCCGTGGAATCAGCCGTCATGAAGCTGAACGTCTGGTTATTCACGGATTCCTTGCACCGGTTGTCAACCAGCTTCCGATTGAATCCGTCAAAACGCAGTTGAGGCAGGTTATTGAAAGGAAGGTATACTGATGGATGTGAACGCCATACGGGAGCAGTTTCCGATTTTACATCAGGAAGTGAACGGGCATCCCTTGGTATATCTCGACTCATCTGCAACTTCACAAAAACCGCTTCCTGTAATTGAAGCTGTTGATGCTTATTACAGAGAAGACAACTCCAATGTGCATCGCGGTGTTCATACATTGGGAACGAGGGCTACAGAGAAATATGAAGGCGCCCGCGAAAAGGTACGGAAATTCATTCATGCGAAAAGCACGGCCGAGGTTATTTTCACACGCGGCACGACAACTTCGATTAATACAGTTGCCTACAGTTATGCGCGTGCCAACCTGAGAGAAGGGGACGAGATTGTGATGACACCGATGGAACATCACAGCAACTTGATTCCCTGGCAGCAGGCGGCCAAAGCAACAGGGGCAACATTGAAATATGTATCATTGCAAAATGACGGTACGGTTTCACTGGATGATATCCGTGAAACGGTAACCGGGAATACGAAAATTGTTGCCATCACGCACGTATCGAACGTACTCGGAACAATCAACCCGATTAAGGAGATAGCCGGGATCGCGCACCAAAACGGTGCAGTAATTGTTGTCGACGGCGCACAGGGAGCTCCTCATATGAACGTTGATGTTCAGGATATGGATTGTGATTTTTACGCCTTTTCCGGTCATAAAATGGGTGCTCCAACCGGCATCGGGGTATTGTACGGTAAACAAAGTCTGCTTGAAGACATGGAACCGTTCGAATTCGGCGGCGAAATGATCGATTTTGTTACCCTTTATGACGCCACATGGAAAGAGCTCCCATGGAAGTTTGAAGGTGGAACACCGATCATTGCAGGCGCTGTCGGACTGGGTGCGGCCATTGACTTCTTGAATGAAGTCGGGATGGATAACATTACAGCACACGAACAGAAATTGGCCGACTATACAATGGAAAGACTAGGCACAATAGATGGTATCAGCATTTACGGTCCGGAAGAGCGCGCAGCACTTGTAACTTTTAACATGGAGGATGTTCATCCGCATGACACTGCGACCGTACTTGATGCACAAGGTATCGCAGTTCGCGCCGGTCATCATTGTGCACAGCCTTTGATGAAATGGCTGGATGTAACCGCAACAGCACGGGCGAGCTTCTACCTATATAACACGGAAGAAGATGTAGACCGTCTAGTTGATGGACTCTTGAAAACGAAGGAGTATTTTGGCGATGTCTTTTAACAACCTTGATACACTGTACAGACAGGTCATCATGGATCATTATAAAAATCCGAGAAACAAGGGCTCTGTTGATGGAGACGCGCTGGCCGTAGATATGAATAATCCGACATGCGGTGACCGGATCCAGCTGCAATTACAGGTAGAAGATGGAGTTGTACAGGATGCCAAATTTACTGGCGAAGGATGCTCCATCAGCATGTCATCCGCATCGATGATGACCCAGGCAGTCAAAGGAAAAAAGCTTGATGACGCATTGAACATGTCGAAAGCTTTTTCTGATATGATGCTTGGCGAGGATGTGGATACAGAGGGACTGGATATGGGAGATGTCGAAGCATTGCAGGGCGTTTCCCAATTTCCGGCGCGAATCAAATGTGCAACCCTTGCTTGGAAGGCAATGGAAAAAGGTGTTCAGGAATAGCAGGCGGACATTTTGGGACAAATGGTAGGAAGAACACTTTAAAGGAGGTATATTCATGGCAAAGCAAATGCCAGAATTAGAAGAGTACAAATATGGCTTTCATGATAAAGACGTTTCGGTTTTTCGCTCCGGAAAAGGGTTGACACGTGAAATAGTTGAAGAAATTTCAAAAATGAAGGAAGAGCCACAATGGATGCTTGACTATCGCCTGAAAGCACTCGAGCAATTTTATAAAAAACCAATGCCACAGTGGGGCGGCGACTTGTCTGAGCTTGACTTTGACGAGATTGTTTACTATGTTAAGCCATCCGAGAAAACAGAGAGAACATGGGATGAAGTCCCTGATGAAATTAAACAGACATTTGATAAATTGGGTATCCCGGAAGCCGAGCAAAAATACTTGGCCGGTGTATCCGCACAGTATGAATCAGAAGTTGTCTATCACAATCTGAAGGAAGACCTTGAAGAACTAGGCATCATTTTCAAGGATACGGACAGTGCTCTCAAAGAAAATGAAGAGCTATTCAGAAAATATTTTGGTAAAGTTATCCCGCCATCCGATAATAAATTTGCAGCATTGAATTCAGCAGTATGGTCCGGCGGTTCATTCATCTATGTTCCAAAGGGTGTCGAAGCAAAAACACCGCTTCAGGCATACTTCCGGATTAACTCGGAAAACATGGGACAGTTTGAACGTACGCTGATCATTGCGGACGAAGGATCTTCCGTCCACTATGTGGAAGGCTGTACAGCTCCGGTTTATTCAACCAACTCACTGCACAGTGCGGTTGTTGAGATTTTCGTTCATAAGGATGCTTACTGCCGTTATACAACAATCCAAAACTGGGCCAACAATGTGTATAACTTGGTTACCAAGCGTGCAACAGCTGGTGAAAATGCAACGATGGAATGGATTGACGGCAACCTCGGCTCGAAATTGACGATGAAGTATCCTTCTATTCTGTTAAGAGGTGAAGGTGCACGCGGCAATACATTGTCCATTGCGATTGCAGGTAAAGGACAGCATCAGGACGCAGGTGCGAAAATGCATCACCTGGCACCAAACACGTCATCAACGATTGTGTCCAAATCAATCTCCAAACAGGGCGGCAAGGTAACCTACCGCGGAATTGTTGACTTCGGACGCAAAGCTGCCGGTGCCCGTTCGAATATTGAATGTGATACGTTAATCATGGATAATGAATCGACATCCGATACCATTCCATATAACGAAATCAGCAATGACAATATTTCATTGGAGCACGAAGCCAAAGTCTCCAAAGTTTCCGAAGAACAGCTCTTCTATCTTATGAGCAGAGGTCTCGGTGAAGAGGAAGCAACGGAAATGATTGTCATGGGCTTCATTGAGCCATTCACTAAAGAACTTCCAATGGAATACGCAGTAGAAATGAACCGTCTGATCAAGATGGAGATGGAAGGTTCAATCGGCTAAGTGGAAATATGAAAGACAGAGAGCTCGCTTCGGCGGGCTCTTTTCATGTATCTTTCACTTCTATAATCGAGTGGAGAGCTGGAAAAGGGGCATCAAAAAGTGAAAATATTGTTTTTTATGCCCTTTTTTTCAATTTCAGTTCGATTATAATGGTAAGAAAGGGATTTAAATATAAATACAGCCTGATTCGTGCTAGTATAGAGACAGACGATTTTGTTGGAAGTGATGTTGTTGATTTATATTATTTGTATTCTGATTGCATTTTCAGCCGCGTTTATCGGAAGCCTTGTCGGTCTTGGCGGCGGTGTTGTCTTAATTCCGAGTATGTTATTTTTGCATTATTATACGGATGCATTTGCTTGGGCCACTCCACACGTGATTGTCGGAATCTCGCTGATTACAATGGTTTTCACAGCGTTTTCGTCAGCTGCTGCTTATTATCGGAATAACCGGGTAAACATTAGAATCGGGCTGTTGTTTTTAACCGGCAGTATTCCAGGGGGTATAATCGGATCATGGCTGAATCAGTTTATTAATACTGAACATTTTTCGTTGTATTTTGGACTCTTGATGATTATAGTGTCCTTTTTATTTTTGATGAAACGGAAAAAACCGCCAAAAGATAAATCTGTCAAGCAAAAGTTTCCGTTTCTGTACCTATTTCCGATATCGTTAATAATTGGTCTCATATCCGGCTTATTCGGTATTGGCGGCGGTTCAATCATTGTTCCGTCCATGGTGCTTCTTTTGGGATTTTCGGTTCATGCAGCTGCAGCTACTTCGATGTTTGTCATTTTTTTCATCAGTATTATTAGTGCAGGTACACACATTGCATTGGGCCATGTCGTCTGGGAATATGTTATCTTTTTCATTATTGGCGCCTGGATTGGCGGAACTTTGGGGGCCAAGGTCAATCAGCTGCTCCAAAGCAATATACTTGAATGGATATTACGGCTGCTGCTTATCATTATCGGTATCAGGCTGATTATTGAAGGTTTGTTATAAGATATGTTCAACAACTTCTATAAGGAGTATATGACATGCAGGAAAAGCTTTACTTTTACTATACAAATGATTTACACAGTAATTTTGACAATTGGCCGCAAGTTGCCGGGTATTTAAAGGGGGCAAAAGAAGAACGCCTCGCGGAGAGCAGTGCATGCTGGCTGATAGATATCGGCGACCACGTTGACCGGGTGCATCCGATTGCCGAAGCATTTATGGGCAAAGCTAATGTGGAACTGATGAATGATGTCGGCTATGATTTGGCCACAATCGGCAATAATGAAGGCATTACGATGGCACATGAAGATCTCCACCATTTATATGATGATGCTGAATTTCAGGTGGCTTGTGCTAATCTGCACAGCATGACAAGTACTGATCCCGGCTGGCTGAACTCTACAGTACATATTCAGTCCGACAGCGGCATAAAAATTGGTGTTATCGGTCTGACAGCCCCGTTTAATGCATTTTATGAACTGCTTGACTGGCATATATCCGCACCATTTCAGACTCTGGAAAAACATGTGAGCAGTCTGAAAGAAACTGCAGATATCATTGTTTTAATGTCACATTTGGGAATCAGCGAAGACCAGGAAATTGCCCGCCGCTTTGACGATATTGATGTGATTATTGGCGGACACACACATCATATGTTGCGGTCAGGCGAGACGATCAATAATACGATCATCACAGCCGCAGGAAAACATTGCGCATTTGCCGGAGAAGTCGTGCTGACATGGGATCATGATCAAAAACGCCTTATTGATAAAACAGCCGTTGTCCATGATGTGACAGAACTCCCGCGTGACCTGACAACAGAGCAAACCCTGAATGATTTGACAAATAAGGCGAACAGCCTGCTTGAACAGACGGTTATCAAGCTGGAACAGCCAATCGATGTGAAATGGTTTCAGCATACGGAGATCATGCAGAAATTGACCGAGACAGTTAAAGAATGGACGCATGCGGATGTGGCTATGCTGAATGCCGGCTTACTGCTTGACCAGATTCCGGCCGGAGAGGTGACGCATAAAGATATCCATCGCATTTGTCCGCATCCGATTAATCCATGTATGGTGGAACTGACAGGTGCTGAATTGACGGAGGCCATCCGGGGATCGCTGACAAGAGACTTCACAGAATTGAAGCTAAAAGGATTCGGGTTTCGGGGAGAGATTCTCGGCAAAATGATTTACGCCGGCATAGATGTTGAGACAGTACTAAGGGAAGATGGAAGTGAATATGTGGAAAGAATCCTGCACAATGGCGAGCCGTTGGATTCGGAGCGTTTATATAAAGTGTCGACGGCTGACACCTTTACTTTTGGACGCCTGCTTCCCGAGATTGCCAAAGCAGAGGAAAAGCACTATTTTCTCCCGGAATTTCTCAGGGATCTGCTGACAGATACATTGCGTCATAAATGGTCCGCTGACTAGGTTTGTGTCATGATGCCGCCTTCCTGCATATCATATTGTGTATATGGCGAGGGAGGCATTGATGATTATGATGACAGTGAACCCATTGGAAGTGGAAGGAATGCATTTTACTGCGGTAACAGTGGAGCTGCCTAAAACAAATCTGCTGGTCATCTCCAATGAGGTGGGTTACATTATGTGCGGCGCACTGGATGTTGATCTCTTAAATGATGTTCTCAAAGACAGAAACGTGATTGCCGGACGTGCAACAGGTGTCAAAACAATCGATGAGCTTTTGCATGCACCACTACAAAAAGTGACCGATGCATCCAAAGTATACGGGTGGGAGTCGGGTATGACAGGCAAAGATGCTTTGTTAAAAATAGCATAATTGGATTCTAAGCCCCCTAAAACAAGCATATGCTGTTTTAAGGGGGTTTCTTATGTTAAGGAAACGCATGGCATTCCGCGGAAGAAAAATATCCAAATCACCGCCTCCAATGAAAAATATTGTTGCGATTACATTGATTGTTTTTGTGTTAATGACATTTCTCAGTATCCTGGTTATTGATAAAGGAATCAGACCGACGCTCATGGATATTGCCGAAACGAAAACGACTGAATTTGCGACACGCGGAATCAATACGGCTGTAAGGTTTGCTGAAAATTACAGTTATGATGATTTGCTGAATATTACATATGACAACGAGGGCAAAGTGGCAACATACAACTGGAACTCGTCAGTTGTAAGTGAAATCAATCGGGTAGCAACTGACCGGGTTGAAGAGTATTTTCGATATATGAATTCGGGTGAACCGCCTGATTATGAAAATTCGCTGTTTGAACCGGAGGAATTTGAGGATACAACTGAGAATCTGCCGGAAAAAGACCCGACAGTTGTGGAAGTTCCGCTAGGTCAGGCAACCGGCAACACGATTCTGGCCAATCTTGGACCAAGAATTCCAGTTAATTTTGAAATTGTCGGAAATGTCCGCACCAATATTGTCCGGGAAGAAGAACCGCTCGGAATAAACGGGTCGTGGGTGTCGTTATATGTAGAGGTGGAAGCGGATGTACAAATCGTCATCCCATTCTCAACAGAAACCACCACTGTCTCAACTGAAATCTATATCGACGGCGGGGCTCTTATGGGTGATGTACCGGACTTTTATGGGGGCGGTGACAGTGATAGTCCTTCAATTTCCGTACCTAAAGACTCCATTACAAAAGAGAAAGAAGAATAACATATTTTTTTAAATTGGAAGAAGGTGTTAAAATAAATTTTCAACAATAATTTTGACATAGTCATAAAGTACCGTTATAATTAATGCATAAATATCTGAAAAAAACAAATAATGTAAAGATTACTCTGGATTCTGATTATTAAGGATCATAGAGAATCAATGAAGGGGTGGTATCAATATGGAAAATCGTTCTCAATGGGGGACAAGATCAGGTTTTATTTTAGCTGCAGTAGGCTCAGCGGTCGGTCTGGGCAATATATGGCGTTTCCCGGCAACTGCGTTTGAAAATGGCGGGGGAGCATTTATGGTTCCGTACCTGATTGCGCTGCTGACTGCAGGTATTCCGATTTTGATTATGGAATTCACCATGGGACACAGGTATCGGGGATCTTCGCCGCTTACATTCAAACGGATGAATAAAAAAACTGAATGGGTTGGCTGGTGGGGCGTGCTGGTTGCTTTCGTCATCTCAACCTACTACTCGGTCATTATTGCCTGGGCAATTTCATATTCGATTTTTTCATTTAATTTGAACTGGGGATCGGACACAGAAGGATTTTTGTTCAGCAATTATTTGGAGACAGCGGCACCTGGTGAATTTGGCGGCTTTGTTCCAAGTGTACTTATACCATTAATTATTGTTTGGCTGATTGTTTTGGGTGTTCTATACCGGGGTGTTAAAAAAGGTATCGAAATGGCGAATCGGATATTTATTCCGACGCTGGTAGTTGTCTTTCTTATTATCGTTATCCGGGCAGTAACTCTTCCTGGAGCTTTTGAAGGTTTGAACACTTTCTTTACACCTGATTTTGGGGCACTTGCCAATCCGGATGTCTGGGTTGCAGCTTATGGGCAAATATTCTTCAGTATGTCCATAGCATTTGCAATTATGATAACCTACTCGAGTTATCTGCCAAAGAAATCGGATATTACCAATAACGCATTTATTGTCGGGTTCGGTAATTCCAGCTTTGAACTGTTGTGTGGTATCGGTGTCTTCTCGGTTCTTGGATTTATGGCAGTAAATCAGGGAGTCGCGGTGGAAGATGTGGTGACCGGCGGTGTTGGGCTTGCATTTGTGGTATTCCCGCAAATCATTAATCAATTCCCGGCATTGAATGAATTATTCGGGTTCTTATTTTTCGCATCACTCGTTTTGGCCGGTCTGTCATCACTCATATCGATCATTGAAACATATGTAGCAGGATTATCCGACAAATTGAACACTTCCCGTCAAAAAGCTGTTCTGTTTGGCGGCGGATTTGCTGCTCTCGTATCATTGGTTTTTGCAACGCGGGGCGGCTTGAACTTTCTGGATGCAGCGGACTATTTCATCAACCAGTTCGGTGTTGCTGCACTTGGTCTGGTCGAAGTTATCGTCATCGCTTGGTTCCTGCGCAAGCTGAATGAATTAAAGGATCATGCGAACGAAATCTCCGACATGAAGATCAGATCCTGGTGGAATGTCAGTCTGATGCTTATCACGCCGATTGTTCTTGGTTACAATATGATCATTTTGCTCAGAGACAATCTCCTGCAGCGATTTGAAACGGAAACCGGCAACTACGGAAACTATCCGGACACCTTTATCATGTACAGCGGCTGGTTTGTTGCCGGCGGCGCGTTAGTAGTCGGCATCATCCTGGCCTTCATTAAATGGAAAGGGTCTAAAAACGATGGGCATGAATCACAAAATTCCTGGGAGGCGAAATAAATGACCGGTGGAGCGATTACATTCATGATTATCTCCATGTTGATTATATGGGGAGGATTGGCAGCAAGTATTACGAACGCTGTGAAAAAAAGTGCTAATCGAAAGTAATGAAGATACAAAGCAAACGAGCTTTTGCCACTAACGGCAGAGGCTCGTTTACTTTCGGTTAAACTGGTTTGCGCTGATAACGTATTTCAATGGTCAGTCAGACATCCGTTCCCATTTCCGCAGATAAGGGTATGGATCGAATGACCATTCACTGTGTCCGTCATCCTGATATAAACCATAATGCAGATGCGGCGGGAATTTTCCGGATGTGCCGGGCGGTCCGTAGCCAGTAGAACCGACTTTGCCGAGAAGATCACCTGGTTCGACAACTTGACCAACTTTAATATCATCATTATAGCCGCTCATGTGGGCGTAGTAATGGTAGACATTATTGATATCGCGAATGCCGAGCCGCCACCCGCCATACAAGTTCCAGCCTTTCATTTCAATAACACCGTATGTTGTGGATTTGACCGGTGTGCCGTAATCTGCAAAAATATCCGATCCCTCATGTATTCTGACGCCTCCAAAACCGCGGCGGTCGCCCCAGTTATTGTTATAGCTGTAATTATAGTTCGTATCGACAGGGAAATCCCGGTCTGTCAGCTTTATCCGGTTATACTTTTTGAAAACTTTAGCCGTATTCATGATCGTCTGAACGGTCAAATCGCGTTGATAATAATTCCAAAGGGCAATTTTCACTTCATCATGGGAAGGACCATATTCCAGCAAAATGTTTGCCATCGTGTACAGCACATCTTCCGGGTTGTCCGGATTGGCTTTATTATCTCCGTTGCCATCCCTGCCTTTTCCCTGAAAAAATTGAATGATGCTTTCCTTTTCAATCATCGAACTGTTCCCGAGACCATACCACAGTTCATCAGGGATAGAGATGGATACGAGCTGATCGTCCTTATCTTCTTCAGTGCTGTTCCGTTCATACTGATCAATCGCAGCAATATAATACCAGGGGACTTGCGTGACAGTCTCTGTTTTTTTGTATAAAACCATTCGTTTTTCATGCAGATCCTGTTCCTCTTCTTCTGCATGAACGGGATTCAGAACGGCAGTGAGAAAAAATAAAGCTGCCAGCAGGAAGGTCATTTTCCTCAGCATTGAGCACACCTCCTTCGTAAAAGGACTGAACTGACAAAAACTCATCAGTTAGTCCTATGCTCGGCTATTCTTCTTTTCCCTGTGGAGATTTTTTCATTTGTTCAATAATCTGATTAATCGTATTGTCATAGTTATTATCTTTGATGCTGGAATTGTGCAGGCTTTGAATATCGTTTATCAACGAAGCCCTATCTGAAACGTAAACATCAAAATAACCCGGCAGAATCGAGACAGCTGTTTTATTGGCAATGTCCGCTGCTTTCTCTGAGTCCAAATCATCTTCTTTATCGTATGCAATGAGCGCTTTATCATCGGTGACAAGTGTCGCAGCTTCAGCAAAACCGTCATTCCGCAAAATGATTCGTGTAATCATATTAGCAAGGCTGGTCCGGTCGATATTGATGCTATGCTGTTCTTCAGTTTCATTTTCAACTTGCTCTTTTGTATAACGTACATACCCAAGCTTATTGTCACCGGATGGGTTGGACGGTGTCGTTTCCTGCTCCGGGTCAAGTTCCTCGACAATCTGATCGCGCTCTTCAGCCTGCCGGCGTTCATCATCCGCTGCATTATCCGTACCGCCGCAACCTGCAAGTATGATAGCTGTCAGCAATAAAAATGGGAAAATTAATTGTCTGTTCATGACTTGCCTCCTATTACCCAAATAATCTTTCCATCTTAGTTTGCTGTATCCGGTAATTTTCATACAGCAAATTTTTGTCGAAAATATTGGTTGAATAGTGCCGGGTTATGATAAACTGAGGTTACGCAAATGGGGTGAGTTTTGTGATTGAGTTACAGGGAAAGACATATGAAATCATTGAAAACGAAAAAGACGGTTTTCATGAAGAACATTTAAAAGAACGCTTTTCCGATATTTTGTCCAAATATGATTTTATTGTCGGTGATTGGGGCTATGAGCAGCTGCGGCTCAAAGGCTTCTATGATGACCAGAACCCCAAAGCCGGCTTTGATACAAAAATAAGCACGCTGGATGACTATCTTTACGAGTATTGCAATTTCGGCTGTGCGTATTTCCTTTTGAAAAAAGTGGATAAATAAGAGCAGCAGCCCATTTGGCTGCTGCTCTTATTTATCGTCCGGATCTTCCTCACCCGGTTCATCATGGATCGGGTGGGCACCGGGGGTTTGTCTAGGCAGATCGTCATGAAGTTCCTTATTCGCATAAACAAACGCACTTTCCCGTTTCTGCCCTTCTTTCCACGGTGTCGATTTACTGCCCTCCAATTCATCATCGTTTATTTCCGATCCGAACGGCCCTTCGGGAAATTCTTCAGGAATCAGGTTTTGCTGATTCCGGACATTCGAAAAATCGCTGTACTGTTTTTTACGCTTTTTAGTCATCCACCTCATCCTTTCATATCATTAATTTATCTCATAATTGCAGTATTATTATGTCAATATAACCCAAAATTTTGACTGATATAAGACGAATGGCAATTATTACTAAAAATTATTCTTGTATATAACTTCTTGAAATTTGTTTAATGCCCTTTGTATTTAAGCAGTTGGTTTAGTATTATTTGTTATAGTCGATGGTTTAGTGGAGGAGTGGTATTCTTAAACTAGATAAAATTAAATGAAATGACCAGAAAGTTATATTTAAAATCGAAAGGGAGAGAGATTATGCGTATGAGAATGTTTAAATTAGTGCTTTGTGTTGTGATTGGCCTTATACTGATCGCTGGCTGTTCACAGAATGAGGCATCAGATCAGGATAATAAAGACGAAAATGAGCAATCAGAAGAACAAAAAAATAATGAGTCAACAGATGGCGACAATAATGAAGCTGATGATGATACGGAAGAAAATCAATCACCTGCTGAAGATCAACTAGTAGATCGTTTCAAAAGTAACGTTAAAACAAACATCATTTAACCTTGTAATAAATCTAATCCATATCGCCAACGAAAGGGAACTGGATTTTCATTGACTTCCTGCAAGTACAGTTCGATACGCTCTTTCAGTTCTT
>NZ_DATGTT010000014.1:0-38346 GCF_035301675.1 Lentibacillus sp.
TCTCTGTTTGCATGCCATTCTTTTCACTTGCATCAACGACAACACTCGCAGCCGCATCACCTGTGACATTGACAGCAGTTCGCATCATATCCAATATACGGTCGATTCCACCTACCAGTGCAATTCCGGCCAGGGGCAAATTAACGGCACTCAGCGCCATCGTCAGCATTATAAGTCCCGCTCCCGGCACACCGGCTGTTCCAATCGATGCGAGTGTACCAATCAGCACAACTGTCGCCATCTGTGAGAATGATAAATCCATACCAAAGTATTGTGCAACAAACATCGAACAAAGTCCGACATATAATGCCGTTCCATCCATATTAATGGTAGCTCCCAACGGCAATACAAACGTACTCGTCTCTTTGGATACGCCCAGGTTTTCCTGTGCACTCTTAATCGTTACCGGCAATGTTCCGGAACTGCTGCTTGTACTGAAGGCAACGGCAGTAGCCGGAAAAATACCTTTAAAAAATTGAATGGGACCCATTTTCCCAAGCGATTTAATAATCAGCGCATAAACCACGAAAAGCTGAATAATGCATCCCACAAGCATAGCCAGGATCAGCTTGATTAATGGAAGAAGTACATCCACTCCGTACTCACCTACAACAGGAGCGAGCAGGCCAAATACGCCAATCGGAACAATTGCCATAACCATGCCGGTTATTTTGTACATCACTTCAGCAAATCCGTCGAAAAACTGTTGCACCGGTTTTGCCTTTTCCCCTACCAGGGTGATTGCTATTCCAATAGCCAACGCAAAAAAGATAATTTGCAGGATATTACCCGACGACAGCGCTTCAAACGGATTTGTCGGCACAATATTTAAGATGGTCTGTACAACACCCTCTGTTTCATTTGGTTCAGGAGTCTCTTTTCCTTCCAGCGATACATCAATACCACTCCCCGGCGAAAAAATTTTCCCGGCTATGATACCGAGCGTTATCGCAAGCATACTCGTAATCAGATAAAATGCTACGGTTTTCCCGCCCAGTCTTCCAAGTTTCCTCACATCACTTGTGCTGGCAACCCCAACGACAAGTGTGGCAAGTACCAAGGGAGCGATAATGAATTTGATCAATCGAAGAAACAAATCCCCCAGCGGTTGAACAACTTGCGCTTTTTCACCAAAAATGGCACCGATTACAATTGCGAGAATAAATGCCGCAATCAACTGCCATACTAGACTCTTCTTCATAAAAAATGCTCCTATCCTATATGTATTGTCATCGTTCGACATATCTACTAAGCTATCATATTTTTATTAAAGCGTACAATTACAGCTTCATCAAGAATACTAGATCCAAAGGGCATACTTCAATATACATGACATTTGTCATGCTCACGACTTGACGTTTATGACTTTTAAAGCTCATTGGTTTTCTCTAGCATATAAATTAGACCAATTGACGAAAGTAATTAATTGTAGGAGGAAATTATGAGTAAACAAAAACAAGCACAGTTGAAAAAAAGCGTTGCAGCTTTTGCTAAATCAGATACGAAAGCAAGTATACTGCAGCTCATAAACACGATTCCGCCATTTTTCCTGATTTGGTTTCTGGGCTATCAAAGCTTGTCTGTCTCTATCTGGCTGACACTCCCAATCTTGGTAATTGCATCAGGGTTTGTCGTTCGGATCTTTATTATTTTCCATGACTGTACACATGGATCATTTTTCAAAAATGGCAAGGCCAATCGGATTGTTGGGACGATAACCGGGGTCATCACGCTATTTGCTTTTGAAAAATGGAAACGAAGTCATGCGATTCATCACGCCACAAGCAGCAACTTGGATAAGCGTGGAACGGGTGATGTATGGGTGATGACGGTTGATGAATATGTGAACGCATCTTTTTGGGGAAGGCTGGCTTACCGGCTTTACCGCAACCCGATTGTGATGTTCGGATTAGGCCCATTCTATCTATTTCTCCTATCCAATCGATTTAACCGAAAAGGAGCCAAGCGGAAGGAACGGCTGAACACGTATCTCATCAATGCATCTGTTGCCGTCATTTACGGTCTGTTAATCTGGGCCATCGGCTGGCAGGCTTTTCTGATTATCCAGTTGCCAATTACCTTTATGGCAGGTTCAATGGGAATCTGGCTGTTTTATGTGCAGCACCAATTTGAGGATTCCTATTTCGAAAATGAAGACGAATGGGATTTTGTCAAAGCTGCTGTTGACGGTAGCTCCTATTACAAACTGCCAAAAGTTATGCAATGGCTCACAGGCAGTATTGGCTTCCATCACGTGCATCACTTAAGCCCAAGAGTGCCAAATTATCATTTGGAAAAAGCCCATGAATCGACACCGCCATTACAACAGGCCACAACAATAACGTTAGCCTCCAGCTTGAAGTCAATCCGTTTCCGGCTGTATGATGAAGCAAACAAATCGTTTGTCAGTTTTAAAGAAGTTAAAACACTGTTGCGAAGGAGGAAACGTGGCATCCAGGTGAATCCTGGAAAACCACCCCTGCAAGAAAGATAATACGATACTAAGACTCTCCATTGACTGTATTGGAGGGTCATATTTTTTGTTATAATTAACGTAAGCAGAGGAGGAACGGTATGCAGAAATGGTATCATATTATCCCGAAAAACACGGGGCTCAGTATTTATGCGTGGATTATTTTTTGTATTCTGCCTTTTTATTTTATCTTCCGGACATCTGGAACATGGGAAATTATTTTCGGTATTTTAATGATATTGCTATTTTTCACTGCATATAGAGTATCTTTCCTGTCTGAAGGTTGGACAGTTTACCTGTCAGTGGGAATTGAAATGGTCATTAGCCTCGTAATGACAGTGCTTCTGGGGTATGTTTATTCCGCACTGTTTTTGGCGTTTTACATCGGGAATATTCAACACAAAATTGGGTTTATAACACTGTATGTGGTCCACCTGGTTACAACAATTGCCGCAGTCACGATCGGTTTTTTTACCCAAAACGAAATATTCCTATCCCAACTGCCTTTTATTGTCTTTAGCGTTATTGGCGTTATTCTGCTGCCGCTAACGATTTATTTTCGAAACAAGCGGGAAGCATTGGAAAACCAATTGGAAGCTGCCAATCAAAGACTTTCCCAGTTAGATGTCCTGGAAGAGCGTCAGCGGATTGCCCGTGACTTGCATGATACACTTGGGCAAAAGCTGTCTATGATCGGTCTGAAAAGTGATTTGGCAGGAAAGCTGGTGGATGTGAAACCTGATACGGCAAAAAATGAAATAAATGATATCCACCAGACAGCACGAACGGCGTTGAATGAAGTGCGTGAAATGGTGTCGAATATGAAGGGTGCAAAACTGGAAGATGAAATTACTCGTGTCCGGGAAATGCTGAAAACTGCCCGAATTGATTTTCACATGGAAGGAAACCCGGAGCTCCCCAATACACCTTTATTTGTTGAAAATGTACTCAGTATGTGTTTGAAAGAGGCTGTAACCAATGTCGTCAAGCATAGTGTGGCATCTTCCTGTACAGCCATCATTGCACCATCAGCGGACGAGGTGTCGATTGAAGTACAGGATGATGGAATCGGTATGATGAATAAAAAGAATACATACGCAGAAAACGGACTTCAGGGGATAAGAGAACGGCTGGAATTTATCAATGGCAGCATGGATATTAAATCATCGGGCAACGGTACGACACTGACGATTAGGGTACCAAAAGTTATTCAGCGGACAGAACAGGAGAGGTTGTTATGATACGCATTGTAATAGCAGAAGACCAGCGTATGCTGCTTGGGGCTCTGGGATCATTGCTTGACCTGGAAGATGATATGGAAGTTGTCGGTAAAGCAAGGAATGGTGAAGAAGCATTATCGCTTGTGCGACAGCATCATCCGGATATTTGCATGATGGATATTGAAATGCCGGTAAAAAGTGGTCTTGATGCAGCAGAAAAATTGAAAGAGGATCCGTGTAAAATAATTATATTAACAACCTTCGCGCGGACAGGATATTTTGAACGCGCGAGAAAAGCTGGTGTGAGTGGTTATTTGCTCAAAGACAGCCCGAGTGAGGATTTGGCGAACTCCATCCGTACGATTATGAACGGGAACCGGATTTATGCCCCGGAACTGGTTGATATGGCATATGATCATGATAATCCACTGACCGAACGGGAAGAACAGGTGATTAAGCTGATTGCTGACGGCAAAAGCACCAAAGAAATTGCCAGCCAGCTTTATCTTACAAATGGCACTGTCCGCAACTATGTCTCCTTGATTCTCGATAAGCTGGAAGTGACGAACCGCATAGAAGCTATTTCAAAAGTGAAAGAAAAAGGCTGGCTCCAATAAGTGTTAAGTACCCGTGCCCCGTAAGAACACCTCTTTTTCTGTTTCGCTCATAAACTTGTCATCAAGTGAATGTATTCCGGGTTATCCGGCGCGCCACGACATGAACTATGATGATAAGCTCCTCGTTCTGTTCTATTCTGTTTATTACGTATTCATAAAAACCGCATTAAAGTAAATAATAAACCTACCTTAGCATACAAGGAGGTTACATGATGAATGAAGGGAACATTCACCTAACATCTGCAGAAATTGGTTCTCTTTGGACTGGATATATGCAAGATAGTATGTCAAAATGCGTCTTAAGTTTTATGCTGAAACATATTGAAGACCAAGATATAAAACCCGCTATTCAATATGCCTATGATCTTTCGTCCAATCACCTGGAACAGTTACTCACTATTTTTGAAAAGGACAATTATGCCGTTCCGAACGGATTTACCGAACAAGACGTAAACATAAACGCTCCATGGCTTTTTACAGACACATTTTGTTTAACGTATGTCAATCACATGGCAAAAGTAGGAATGATAGCATATAGCGGATTTGTCTCCATGAGTGAGAGAGAAGATATACGAAATTATTTCACACAAGCCTTAAACAAAACAGCTAAGATTTATAATCAAACAAGCGAAATCGCCCTTTCAAAAGGAATTAATGCCAGACATCCTTATATTGAAGTTCCAAAAGAAACGGATTATGTGGACAGCAAAAAGTATTTGAGCGGCTTAAATCCATTTAGTGACAACCGTCCATTAAACGCCGTTGAAATTTCCCATTTATACATGAATATACTGACAAACACAGTGGGGATAAAATTATGCCTTGGCTTTGCACAAACTTCGCCATCTAAAGATGTACAAGATTTTATGTTGCGAGGAAAAGAAATCTCGCAAAAACATGTTAAGATTTTTGTTGATACACTTCTGAAAGATGATATTGATGCGCCACAGGTACCTGATGTAGCTATAAGTGATTCAACAACTAAAACTTTTTCAGATAAATTATTGATGTATCATATGTCACTTATAAGTTCATCAGGAATCGGAAACTATGCTACTGCTGCTGCTGCCAGTCAACGAAGCGATTTAATGATTAATTATGAACGGTTATCGTTAGAAGTTTCCCGGCTTGCCAAAAGCGGAGCCGATATCATGATTAAACATGAATGGTTAGAACAACCGCCCGGTTTAAAAGATCGTAAAAAATTAGCGAAGAACAAACAAAAAGACTGACCTTAACAACGTCAGCTTTTGTGATTCTTGAAAGTAAATATGTATTTAATTTTTTTAGTTACATATTTTTCGTAAATACTCTCTGATTTCCTTTTCAATTACTTGATTGTTGTATAAATTGGCATAAATGACAGATTCAAATACTAAGCCGTGAATGAATATTGTTAACGAATTTGCACAATCTTCAACATTCGGATGATTAATATCCCTGTTGTTATAAAGCATCTTTAGGATATCTTTTGCAAAATTAAGGTTTACTTCTCGAAACCTGTCTTTTGTCGTGTGGTATCCCGGGTTCATCGTTGCCATGATGGAAAATTTCATCCATATATCATTTTCCATTCTTTCTTCTTCGGTATTGGCTTGAACAATCTGTTTTAACATACGAACTGCGTTTTCAAATCCTCCTTGATTTACCTGAGCGACCTTTTGCATTCTCTCCTCAAACCTTTGATAGATAACATCCATTGCGAACATATATATATCTTTTTGTTTTGGAAAAAAGTATTGAACAGAACCTAAAGATAATTCTCCCTCTTTTGCAATTTCACGTAATGTCACTTTTTCGAAACCTGAATGATGAATGATACGAAACATTGCTTCTACAATTTGATCTTTTCTTTCAGCATGATCTATTTTTTTTGGCATAGTATAACTCCTTTGTTTTTTCAAGTCAGTTGTATTATAATATTTTTAAGTCAACCGACTTACTAAAAAGGCAGGTGTTTATATGGAAAATGTTTTACTTCAATGTATTACTATATTTTTTATAAGTATGGTTCCATTCCTTGAAGTATTTTTAACTGTTCCAACCGCAATCATTGTTTTCAACTTTCCACCTCTTATAGCATTAATTGTGGCTATTCTCGGGAATGCAATTAGTGTTCTTCTTTTTGTATTTTTTGGAGCTGAAATTAACAACCTCTTTCATTCAGTATATAATAAATTTCGAAAGGGAGATAGAAGGCATGTGGAAATAAATCCCCGAATAAAAAGAACTTTTGATCGTTTTGGAGCAACCGGCGTATGCTTTTTATCGTCAATTTTGTTTAGTAGCCAAGTAGGTGCTGGTGCAATAACCACTCTTGGAGCCTCAAGACATAAAGTATTTATATGGACGACTCTGGGAGTAAGTACGCTGGCAGTAGTAATGGCAACATTATCTGTAGTGGCAGAAGGATTCATTTCATCATTAGTGAAATTATAGTGGGTAGCATCAAAAACGCGAAAACCGTATGTTCAGGGAAAATTTAACACAATAAAAAGGGAGCTTTCTTATATTGCAAGAAAGGGCGCCAATCCTTATTCCAGATAGGCGCCCGTCTGGGGAATAAAAAGGTAATGCTAACACCAAAATATTTAACATAATGATTTCCGGAGTTTGAATAGCAACGGTCGCATCTACGTCTCTTTGTGCTAAAGAAAGATCAAAAAAGGGATGGGGTTCATATTCCATTCTCGCGCCGATTGCGGCATGTTATTCCGGGTTTTTTCTCTTTATCAACTTGTCACGATCATCTGCTTGAGGAGGCTCTTCCATCCAGCCATTTTTGATCATGATATCAGCTCCGTCTTTTGCAAATTGGGCGACCTCAGCGGCAAGGCGGGTATAAGTTAAAGATAGATCACCTCTCAGGCCTTGCGCAACAGCCAGTCCGTAACTTTCTATACTTGCAGCCGTTAACGTACTCATATGATACATCATTAATTTGTCCGAAAACGGGGGATCCGTTGAGTCTTTCGCACTTTCATCCCAACTCATGGGTGCTTGAATATCACTTTCAAGTAGTCTGTTTGCAAAGATTTTGATGTGTTTTTTGGCCATATCTTTTCCTCTTTGCATATAGTTCCTGACATTTTGGGATTCAGCAGATTGGCCAAAACCGACACAGACCATAAAACCAAGTACGTTTGCCTCGGTGTTTCTATGTAAATGGCTGATTTCAACCGCATTCAGAGTTCTCTTATCAGTGAATAAGGCCGATCCGTCCATGTAATGTTTGTTGTTCACAAAATCTACTTTTTGCGGTACAGATATATACGGTGGTCTTATCAGAATGCCTTTAGAAAGCATAGCCTCTGTCGTTTGGTTATATTGCGCAGAAGAGTCAGTGAGACAGTTGGAGAAAAAAGTGCGAACATCTTCTCGAGTAGACAAGGCAAGAAACCTTGCGTATTGCGGTGTTCCTAGTTTTCCCATCATGTTAACATACGTTAAAAAGAAGGTATCGTCAAATAGTGGCTTTGCTGCTATATTTACGTCATGCTCCGTAAAACCAACAGGAACCGGGAAATTTTCCTTAGCAAATATACCTTGAAGGGTATCCAAAACTCGACTGGCCTGATCATATGCTGTTTGAACGTGCGTTCGCACATCCTGATCCTGAACATAACCGAGTCCGTAACTAAAAACTTTACATAACATGCTGTTTGAAATATAGGTTGTCCATAATGCCCCCATTTCTGAGGCCGTTAAAGGCTGGTAATTAGCTTCACCCACGAACATCCCTCCTATAATGAATATAAGAGTATTTTTATCTATCCTAGGACAAATATTCATTTATTGTTTTTGAAGAAAATTTTGGATAGAAATTACATCTTTTAATGGTAAATTAGTCCATTCGGAACAGTCTTTTCTGAAGCTGGCATTGCTTACTATGAACTTTCCGTTGATTTGATAAAATAATTTCTTACCTCTTGCCAGTTGTTAACTCTAACATAGCCTGTTTCGTTACTGTTTTGTGGAGATGAGAAAAGTATTCCCTGTCCGGAAAATCGTTTAAAATGTCGTGCATTATCGTCAATAAGATAATCAGCATTTAATATACTCTTATCACCACAAAAAACAAAGTTCATATCATTTAAGAAATTAAAATGTTCCTTTAACCATTCATACTTCGCCGTAAATGATGTTGGAAACTCCATGGCGGCAGTAGTGATGAAAATTTCGTAGTGTTCATTCAATTCCTTTATAACTTCTTGACTATCTCGCATTACCATTAAATCCCGAAAGAAAGTAGGTTCAAGTAAGATATTTTTCATTTCTTCTTTGAACTCAGGTCGTAACTCTTCTAATTTTCTTCCATTTAAATCGTCAATTTTTATATTGTCGTTGTACAACCGATTAAAAAGAGTTAAATGTTTGGGTAAAGCATCAGCCATTACTTCATCCATATCTATAGCAATTCTTTTCAAAAAAATCCTCCTCTGGCAGACCATCACTTTTCAAATCCTGCTCCCTATGTTGGAACAGCTAAAACTTCAAAGTAAAACTGCCTTTACCTTTTGAATAAATAAAATTTATACAGAATCTCTCTCGGCAATAAAATAAGGTACTTTTACTTTTTCACTGGATCCGTTTATAACAAGGTTAAAGGCCTCCTCACCGACTTTGGTTAGTTGGTGGTCAACGGTAGTTATTCCCAAAACACTACCGGTCGGTTGTTTTTCTTGACCAATGACAGCTAAATCAGCAGGAATATTAAATTGTTGTGACTTTGCATATAAATAAATTCCACCGGCTACTTCATCTCCATTTGCATATATAGCAGTTGGTCTTTTCGGTAACTGCAAAAATTTCTTCGCTGCTTCACATCCATCATCTAAACATTGACAATCTGAAATATGATAGTAAGGTGGAAGTTCACCAAAAACCTCATTATAGGCATCGATCATTTGGTTAGTGCTATTACTTTCTAATCTAGCTGTTGTAAAAGCTACCGCACAATGACCCCTGTTTTTTAATAATTGAAAGGCCTCTAGGTAAGAAGAATACCTATCACTGTAGGAACAACTGATTTCAGTGTTATGCGTATATTCACAAGATACAATTGTGCCGTAATTGCTATAGGGAATTATTGTTTCCCAATCATTTGCTCTTGAGGCTATAATGATGCCATCAAGCAGTTTGTTTTTTAACTTTCGTAAATAATTTGCTTCCTTATTTTTACTATATTTTGAAGGAAGTACGGTTACAGAAATATCATTTTTTAAAGCCTTATTAAGAATACCATTTAACATTTGATCGAATGCTGGATTGTTATTATATGGAAGAATGACCCCTATTGTACTTGTTGCTCCTCTAACTAAATCAATTGCATTTTTATTTGGTGTATAATTCATTTCTTCTATTACTTTTAAGACAGCCTCTCTTTTATCATCAGAAACATACCTATGATTGTTTAGAACTCTAGAAACAGTAGAGACTGAAACACCTGCTAATTTAGCAATACCACTAATATTTGTCATACGATTGCTCCTATTTCTTGAAAATAAAGGATAACTACAGATTTAAATGCTGATACATTTTTATGAACTCTAAGAGGTTTCCATTGCAATTCCATCTTATTCTAATGTAATGATCTCCTACAATTAGTGTAGATTGTCTATTCTCTCTCTCCTCCCCATTAAACCACAAAGACTCTTCAATGTTTATTGGATTTTTACCAACTAAATATAATCTTTTGTTTGTTAACAACAAATCTCCAAAATAGACATTCTGCTCTCCAGTGAAATATTCAAATAATCCCGTAATAGAAGATATTATATTTTCGTCGTTTTGGAGGGGGATTTTTTTCTTCATAAAATTTTACCTCCTTGATTTGAAAATAAGCTTTATTTCACTCTAATTTGTGAAATGCATTTCAAGTCAAGGAATTTAAAAATCTTTTATAAATAATCTGTTCAGAGTCATATTTATCAAAAACTACAGCCATCTTTGCCTCTTCATTTAGCTTGATCATTTTATCAGCATATAACTTAAACTTTTTCCCGGCCTCTGTTAAGACGATACGCTTTCCCTGGCGTTTCAAACAAGGGAATCTCCAATTCGGTTTCAAGGGCTTTGATTTGGGCTGTTACGCTTGATTGAGCGAAATTTAATGAATAACTTACTAACTAACCAGCAGAAGACGTTTCGTATACTGGGTGATATATTCCACGAGCTCCCTTGATGTGGAGTCAAGACATGCTCACTTCAACACAAATTCTGTCCTGCTGTGGCCTTCCTTTGTTTTCTCAACATCGAGTCTTGCCGGGAAGATCGTTTTCAATTCCTGAACATGGGATATGACGCCGATCATTCGGCCTGACTGTTGCAAGTCGATCAATGTATCGATCGCCTTGTTTAAGGATTCCTCATCCAATGTGCCGAAGCCTTCATCGATGAACATCGTGTCAATGGCGATGTTGCCCTGGAAGCTCTGGATCACATCAGACATCCCGAGTGCAAGGCATAAGGATGCATTGAACTTTTCCCCTCCGGATAATGTTTTGACATCGCGCGTCTGGCCTGTATATGCATCATAGACATCCAACGCAAGGCCGCTCTGTCTGCCGTGTGATTCCTGACGCTCGCTTCGCATCAGGGAAAATTGCCCGTTGGATAGGCGCTTCAGCCGGCCGTTCGCTGCATCAATGATCCGCTCCAAATACTCAATCTGCAAGTAGCGTTCGAATGATATTTTTTGACTATTCTGTCCGCGCAGCACATCATGCAAGTCGGTGATGTTGGCCAGTTTCTTTTCATGCTCTGCAGCCTCGTTATGTGTATCTATGATGTTTTCTTTTATCGTTGCTGCCTGGTTTCTGTAATCCTTTGACAGATTCAAAGTCTGATAGGCATGTTCGTAGGCACTTTTGAGTGATTGCAGCTCTTCTTCCAGCGTTGATAGATCTACCCGCTCTTTGCCTTTGAGCGTTTCGGACAAGTCCCGTACCTGTTGTTTCTTCACGGTTAAATGTTCATTAAACTTACGAATGGCTTCTTTCCACTCCTGCCGTTTTGTTTTGGGCATTTTTGCCTCTTGATAAAATTCATCTGATTCGAATCCGGCTTTAGCCAGTTCATTCTGGAAATCCTGTTCGGCTTTGGTGCGTTTATCTTTCGTTTCCGCCAATTGATTCGTTGCGTTTGAAAAATCCGCAGCTGTTTTGGTTGCTGCTTCTTTTGCCTGCTGGAACCACTGCTGCGCATCCTCCCAAGCCTTCTCCAGTTTTGTTTTGTGCTCATCGGTTTCAGTGATCCGTTTTTCCAGTGCTGCAAGTGTCTGGACGTCTTCGGGGATGTTCCGCAGTTGTTCTTGATATACGGCATGAGCTGACCGGTAATCTGACTGAAGTTCCTGATATGTTTTATCCAGCTGCTCTTTTTGTGATTCCAGGTTCTTTAATGCTTCTTTTGCCTTTTCCTGATTCGCTTTAAGCTGATTCAGCTCTTCACGCTGTTTTTTCAGCAAACTAACTTCCTGTTTGAGATTGGTGCCTTTTTCAAACAGTTGATCACGTACATTTGCGACCTTTTCGGCAGCGACTTCATAGTTTGCCAGATCCTGCTCCTTTTCAGCCAGAAGACGTGCATTGGCACTGTACTCGGTTTCTGCTTTCCTGTGGTGCTTCTCTTTGTCTTCCATGTCTTTCTTCAAGGAATTTAGTGTCTCACGGGACACCGTTTCACCATGATTGCTTGCTTTATTCGGATGCTCGGTGCTTCCGCAGACAGGACAGGCATCCCCGCTGTGCAAATGACCAGCCAGCGCAACAGCCTGATTGTTCAGCCAGGCTTCCTCTTTGGCATTGTATGCTTGTTTGGCAGACAGGAAGGCTTTTTCCTTTTGCTCCAAATCCTGTTTTATAGCCGATTGTTTTGTTTGCAGATCAACATACCCGTCGGCAGCCTTATATTGTTCGCTCGCATCCATCAGTGCCTGCTGTTTATCTGGCAGTTGGCTGACGGCCTGATCAAGTTCAGCAATCTGTTTATCATTTTTCTCGGCTGCCTCTGATTTTTTCTGAAATTCACTTTTTGCATTTTCCAGGTCCTTAGCCGCCTGCTTGCCTTTTTCCGCCAGTTTTGCGAGCTCATTTTTCTTCTCGTCGAGTTGTTTCACAGTCGGCAAATAGCCGTTCAGGCGTTCAAGCTCTCTGCTGATCTCTTCCCGTTCATCCTTTTTATTCTCTTCTTGCTTGTAAGCGGATTTAGCCTGCTCGAGTTTTTCCTTGGCTTGTTTATCGGCGATTTCAGCATGCTGTAAAGCCTCTCTCTTCGCCTTTTCATCACTTTTCCAGTCAGTGACCTGCTTTTCGTACGGTTCGAGGTGACTTGCCCGCTCGGCGTCTTCCAGCTGTTTTTCTTTTTTCTTGTAAGCCGGTATCTGCTCCTCCAGCTTGTTCAGTTCAGACTGCTTCTTATCCAGGTCGGCAAACTGATCATTAAGCGCTTTAGCCTGATGCAGCTCCGTTTGCTTCTGGTCATGTTTTTGATATGCATTCTGATAGGCTCGTTCATCAGAGGTAATTTTTTCAGTATAATACGCGGTTTCCGTTTCAAGCCCGGCAACAACCTGATTGATGTTATAAAAATCACTGCGGAGCGTGTTAAACAGTTCTGAGCCCTCACGCTCGGGCAGTGCCGTATGTATACTCTGGACAAAGTGGTCTCTAGACTGCTGTGCCTGCTTAAAGTCCTGGTCGATTCGATTCTTTCTGTCCCGGAGCAGTTGATTAATCTGGCTGTAACTCTCTGTTTTAAACAATCGGCGCAAAATCGCTTCCTTATTTTCCGTTTCAGAGGTTAACAGTTTGCGGAATTCCCCCTGAGGCAGCATGACAATTTGCTTGAACTGATCCTGCGTCAATCCGATAATCGCTTCGACTTTTTTATCAATATCAGATACTTTTTGCCTGTCCACACATGGCACTTCCCGGCCGTCAACTTTCTCATAAAACTCATACCGCTCGCCGGTCCTGCTCTTATTCCCTTCTTTTACATGCCCCGGCTGGCGGAGAATCCGGTAGTGTCTTCCGTGGATTTCAAACTCCAGCTCAATGGCCGTTTGTGTATCGTCAGAGGCAAAATCACTGCGGAGCATTCTATTATTCTCTCTGTCCGTTCCGCTCGCGCTGCCGTACAAGGCAAAACAGATACCGTCGAAAATCGTCGTTTTCCCTGCTCCGGTGTTGCCGGATATAACAAACAGATTATTCCCATCCAGTTCGGTAAAATCAATCATTTCAGTGCGTTTATATGGACCGAATGCCGTCATAGTCAGCTTCAATGGTCGCATCAGTTCTCCCCCCTATCTATGTTCAGTTTTCAATCGTCTGTTTTGACGGTGTTTCTTCACGTTCTTCTATTAAGAGTTCATCCAAAACGTCTTTGAAAATCGCTTCTGTATCTTCAGACGCCTCGTGTCCTTTCACTTCATGATAAAAAGCTTTAAAAAGATCGATTGTGCTCATGTCTCTCCTGGACCTTCCCTGGCTGTTTTCAGGCTGTTCGCCGGTTGAAAACATGTCATTTCCGCGCTCAACATGCATCGCATTCGGATAAACCGACCTGATCCGCTCCATCGGCGACAAAACGGGTGCCTCATCCAGCAGCCGGACAAACACGTAATCATCATTTACCAGATGGGTCAACAACTCGTCCATTGTTGCTTCGACCGTTCGAATATCCCGTCTTGGTTTGAGTGTTCGCTTTTCAATCGACACCTTGCCATCAGCATCCATCTCAACAACCGAATAGCCTTTTTGTTGATGTTCTTCAGAAATGGAATATTTGAGGATGGATCCGGAATACCGGACCGTTTCATTGCTCACGTGGTGCGGCTGATGCAAGTGTCCCAATGCCGTATAATCGAATGGTGCAAAATGGTGAGCATCCACATATTCCGCTCCGCCGATTGAAAGCGGCCGCTCCGAATCACTCGTGTTTTCCTCTTCCTCGCCAAATGGTGTGACAAAGGCATGTCCTATGTAGACGTGACGGGCATCCGGATCCATATCCTGCCGAATCATCTCAACAATTTTTCGTGCTGCATCATTGTGATTGCGGATGGTGCCATCTTCGGTCACAGTTCGTACAACGCTCGGGTCACAATATGGTACAAGATGAAAATGAACAGGCCCATGTTCGTCATGCAGCACAACAGGTTTCAAATCGTGTTCGAAATTACCCGCGATATGAAATCCATTATTCTTCATGATACTGCTCCCGAAATTAAGACGGCCCGGGCTGTCATGATTTCCTGCAACCGCCAGCACTGGCGTCTTTAACTCAAGCACGATTTTACTCAACGCCTCATCCAATAAATGGACAGCCTCTGTCGGCGGCACCGCCCGATCATACAAATCCCCGGCGATAATCACCGCATCCGGCCTTTCGGTTTCGACTGCATTGATGAATTGCTCCAGAACGTAACGCTGATCATCGGTCATGTAGACGCCCTGAACAAGTTTGCCCAAATGCCAATCCGCCGTGTGGAATAGTTTCATACCTCTCTCCCCTTTCCCCGATAAAATCTATCTTTCTCTATTATAATACAAAATCAGGGGATGTTGGTTTAGAAATTGCAAACGAAATATTCCAGAGGGTGGATAGCACTTGGTAATTGTGAACTTTAGCGTATTGATCAATTGACCGAGAACTGCCGGTTAAAATCACCACAAGATCATAGCAGCATCTTATTTCCCCAGCATATTGCTGAACGGCTTAAACAACCACTGGACCAATTCGGTCGGTCCGGGCATTTCCGGAAAATAAATAAGCAGAGCGGCAAGCAAAACGCCTGCCATCATCAATACAATAAACGCACGTCTTTCCTTCCTTAGATCTTCATTTATTTTGGGCCATTCATACAGTGTGATCAAGACAGCAGCAACAATGATTAATAGTACACCTGCTATTTTCATTCGTTAATCACCTTATCCTCCGGTACAGCCGGCGGTGATGCAGACCTGCCGGGACGTTTAATTTTAACATCGCTTTTGATTTCAACTGTTATTTCCGAAAATTTTTCGTTCCAGTTATCTTTTACTTTAGCCCATTTATCCGGATAATGACGGTGAAATGCTTCACCAAATCCGAGAATATCTGATTGCATGTCTTTCTGGACAAGCTTCAATGCTTTACGGATACGCTTATTGATTCTTTTTTCCAGTTGTTTTTCAAGCCTATTAACCGTGTCAGGATTTATTAAATTTAATTTTGTTTCATTTTCGACAGCATCATCAACTGAATTTATTTTTACGGTCATTTTCCAATTTCCATTTTTAATACTGGGAATCAGTTGCGTATTTTCCTCAAAAATATTAAATGAAATATAATTTTTCGCATCTTCGGGCTTTATGGTGACTGAGGCGTTTTCAATTTCATTGCGTATCCATAACAGCCCCCTTGTCACACTATCATCGAGCTGCCCGGCCATTTTTCCATTTTTAAATACTGCTGTACCTTTTACTCGCAAACCATATGTATTCGGAGGTTCCTCCTCAATCTCAAGTACCGGCAATGCTGCGTTGTCACTTTCATCAGATGTCATTTGGAGCAGATCTTTCGCTTCAACACTCATGCCAATCTTCAAACTTGCTAGTTCCCTAGCTGTTTCAGCTGAACTTGCCTCCAAATTGGGCATGACTTTAAAGAATTCTGCAGGGGATTCTTTCGTTACAAAAACAAATGATCTCAATCTTGGCTTTGGATGCCGTGCCAGAAAATCAATATGCTTTCGGATCCCTTTTTCAGCCATTTTTTCGCTGATAAACACAACACGGTTCTGACCGGAAAACAACTTTCGTGAAATTTTTTCCTGCAGTTTTGACCTGGCATCATAAAATGTTTTGCCAACTGCCTTCTCCACAGTTGTCAGTTGTCCGTTTCCTTGCTGCCCTCCGCTGCCTCCCTGGCCGCTTATCATCGAGCTGGGATTCACCATTTGCATAGAGAGTTCAATAAGGTCATCATCCGTTTTATGAAGGCCGATTCCGACAACAATGGCTAAATCATTTATTTCCACGCGGTCCCAGCACCCCGCAAGAAGCAAAATCAGAAAGCTTACAGAGGGGATTAACAGCCATTTTTTCGTTAAAGCAATCCAGTCCATGATACCCTTCCTTTCATATCAATAATTGCTTCTGTTTCAGTTACTAGACTTATTTGACCTCTTTCCTCGGATGGCAGCAGCCAGCAGCAGGATGACCGGGATAACAGCCAAGAAAATAAATGAGTAAAATGGAAACGTTTCACTCAGGAATATCTCCAGTTCCTGCAAGTTTGAAGCTGACCAATGGCCCAAAACCGTAACAATTAATGCAATCGGAAAAACAAGCGGCCGATAATCGGACAGGTTCAGCCATTGTGCGGTGCTGAGAACAGCAGCATAGAAAAAAACCGATATTTTAACGAAGATACCTCCGACCCAAATCGCCATCACGACAGATTCCATATGCTGGATAAATTCAGCTATACTAATATAGCGTGCTGCTTCCATAACGGGATATGTAAACTTGGGAGTAAGCGAACCAAATACAAACAGCGTCACCATATTGGTAATAACCATAGTAATCAGTACAGCAATAACGGTTACTGCACTCCATTTCACAGCTTTTTTTCGATCTCTTAAAAATGGAAGCAGGAAAGAAATCATAAAAAACTCCAAATACCATCCTGCCGGCACCACAGCACCCCTTAGTGAAGGCATTAACCCCTTTTCAAAAACGGGAAGCATGTTGGCAGGATTTAGCTCCGGAGATAATAATAGCAGAACGAATATAAATAAAACGGTCACAACAGGCACAAATATCTGGGCACTTCTGGCAATCACCTCCAGCCCGCCCCTTACTGCAAGAGCACATACAAATGCTATGCTCCCAAGAATAACGATCATGGGTGTCGTATCCAGGAAATTTCCCTTCACAAATTCGCCGTATTCCCTTAAGATTACCCCACATATATGGGCTAAAAAAAAGATGAACACAAATCCGATTACTTTTCCCAGAAATTTGCCGGCTATCGTTTCGCTATATTGGATGATTGTCTGCTCCGGAAAACGCTTATTTAACTGAATCGCAATGAAAGCCGATAGAAAACCGGCTGCAGAAGCCCAGATCGGTGACATCCACATGTCCTGCCGTGCTTGTTCCCCGGTTATTGCCGGAACGAGAAGAATCGCTGTCGCTATAATCGTTGGATAAATCAGAATGGCCATTTGCAGGGTACTGATTTTTCCTTTTTCAATCATACTCGTCCACCCCTTTATTCCTCACCTCTGATCGGAGAAGGTTTCTGGTTATCGGATTGACGATATTTATTATAGTTGCCTGAATAATGTGGCCGCGTATTAAATTTCCACCATGGGGCGCGCAGCAGCACATCTTTCATACCGCTCCATTTCATTGGTGCCATTGGGCTGAGGTATGGCTGACCGAATGAGCGAAGTGTCGCCATGTGGATGATAATCACAATAATTCCCATTATTATCCCCAGCAGCCCAAGTGTTCCTGCCAGCAGAATCATTGGAAAACGAAGCATCCGAACCGCTGCTGATGCTGAATAACGCGCGATGGTAAACGAAGCAACACCAGTCAACGCAACAACAATGACCATGGGAGCCGACACAATCCCTGCCGAAACCGCTGCTTCACCAATGACCAATGCACCCACAATACTGACAGCCGACCCCACTTGTTTCGGCAGACGGAGACCGGCTTCACGAAGTGCTTCAAATGTAATTTCCATCATGAGAGCTTCCACCAGTGCAGGGAACGGAACTTGTGCACGTGATGCAGCGATACTGAATAAAAGTGTTGTCGGGACCATCTCCTGATGAAACGTCAGTAACGCGACATATAATGAAGGAAGAAACAGTGAAATCAGCAGAAATAAATACCGCAGCCAGCGGATCGATGTAGCAATTAAATAACGACCATAGTAATCTTCACTTGCCTGCATCAGTGAATAGAATGTCACGGGTACAACTAAGACAAATGGGGATCCGTCGACCAGGACAGCGACTCGGCCTTCCAGCAAGCTTGCTGTCACATTATCAGGGCGTTCAGTCGCGATCACCTGCGGGAAAGGAGAATTCGGGTTATCTTCAATAAATTCTTCCAATACACCGCTGTCCACTACACCATCAACATCAATACGTTTTATCCTGTTTATCGCTTCTTCCAGTACTGTTTCATCGACAATCCCTTCCACATAAGCAAGATTTATTCTGGTCTTGGTGTATTCTCCTGCCTGCATGGATTTCATTTTCAATTTGGGGCTCCTGATTCTTCTTCGGATTAGTGACGTGTTGACACCGATTGTTTCAACAAAGCCTTCCCGCGGCCCTCTGACAACCATTTCTGCCTTTGGTTCATCAACCGACCGCTTTTCCCATTTGGAGAGCCCTAATGCAAAACCGCTATTTTGCTGATCAACCAGAATGACCGGATTGCCGGAAGAAATTTCTTTTATGCTGTCTGAAAACGTTTTGACTTCTTTGACACTGGAAGTCGACACTTTTTTATGAATCAATGTATCAATGAAATAGTTTTCGCCCATTGATGATTTAATGAGCGGGGACAGAACACTGTCATCGATTTCTTCAATGTTTGACAATCCTTCAATATAAATGAGAATCGCTTTAACCTGTTCACCTATGTAAAACGGCCGAAAAATAACGTCAGAACTGTCTTTATAAATTGACCGAAACGTGTCCTCATTGTCAGATAAGTTGTTAAAAAGCGGCGTTTGTTCATCAACTGACGATTCAAGCTTGGACATTTTATCCGCTTTTTTGGATCTGCGCTTTTTCCCCCGCCTTTTTATCGAAGGCAGCTTCCCCTTTTCCCCGTTTTTCATGCTGGTGCACCCTTTCTTTGGCGACTGGGTCAATATATCTTATCTTGGTTAGTTGACAGGATTTTATACTGTTTGAACTGAAGCAGTAAAGCAATAACACAGAAAAAGCCTTTGTGCAGTTATCACACAAAGGCTTGTATCAATTCAATTTATGACGCTTTTCGTTCCTCTTTCATTATATTCAAGAATGTATTTGCTTTTTCTTTTGGCCTCTTAGTCACCAGGCTGACGCCAACAAAAACCGCTGCTGAAACAAGCAGTCCCCAAATACCGGATGCCAGACCCAGCGGTTTGACACCGGTAAATTCAACCGCAAGGACAAGCACCGCTCCAACAGAGACACTGGAAATGACACCGGCAGCGGTCCCGCGCTTCCAGAAGAATGTTCCGAAAAATGACGGGACAGCAACGATCAGCCCGGATGAGGCGGCAACGGACAGAACGGCGATCAAGTTAAGCTCCAGTTCGGCAAACGCAAGCGCCAAAACCGCAATCACCGGTATGACCATTTTTGCAACCTTTAATTGCTGTCGATCACTTGGCTTGCTCTTGGAATTTCCATAGACATCGCGGGCAAACATGGATGACAATGTCAGCATGATCGAATCAATGGTTGACACTGCCGCAGCCAGAATACCGACCATCACAATGACGCCAAGAATCGGTGGAACGAGATCAGATGACAACAGCTGTGGTGTTGCCAGGTCGGCCGTTTCAAGGTTCGGAAACATCTGCAGGGCGGAAAACCCCCATAAAACGGAAACGAACGTATAAATGAATCCAAAAATCAGAAAGCCTATCAGCATCTGCCGCAATCCTTTTAACGATGACGGCATGAACAACCGCTGACTCACCTGTGGATTGGATAAACTGAAGAAAAACCACGGCAGTGTCAGTCCCAGAAACGTCAGGAAATCAAAATAGTCATTCCCCGGAACAGACAATGAATCCGGCCGGCTTGTCTCCAGATTTTCAAAAAACTGCCCGAAGCCTCCAAGACCCTGAACTACCATCAGGACAACGATTGTGGACGTAATGATCATGATAATGGCCTGAAGTGAATCTGTCCAGATGACAGAACGTATCCCGGCTGTATAGGAAAATAAAATGGCCATGACAGTTGCAAACACAACACCTGCCGTAAACGGTATGGCATTGTCTGTGATGCCCTGGAGCAAATAGCCGACACCGGCGAGCTGTACCGCGCAATACGGGATCAGAAATAAACAGCTGACAATCGAAACGGATGCTGCTGCTGTTTTGCTCTCATACCTTCCGCCGATCATTTCCGACGGAGAAACGTAACCATACTTTTTCCCTGCTCTCCAAAACCGTGGCCCGAACAGAATAACCAGTGAGACGCCGGTAAAGTAAACAATTTCAAAACCAAGTGCCCCGACGCCGCCCTGATACGTAAGTCCTGCCAGACCAACCATCATGAATGCACTATACGTTGTCGCACTGTAACTCAGCGCCGAAAGAATACCATTCATATTTCGTCCGCCCAAAAAGAAACCTGCCATATCCGAGCGATTTCCCCGTCTCGACATAATCGCGATGACTGATGCTAAAATAAAATAGATTATGATTCCCCAAATTGCCAGATTTGTACTCAATTTACTTCCCCCAACCCTTTGTGATCTTAAAATTAGCGATAATGATTAAAATTCCGACAATCCCCCATAACAGAAAACTGCCATACCATGCTTGAACCTCTGACAAAACAGTATATGGAAGAATATACGCCGACAGGATCAGTACGACAATCAGTATCCCCCAACCTATATTTGATTTGTTTTTTTCCATATGGCTCCTCCTCTTTGCTTGTGAAATGTTGAACATAATAAAGCTTTTTTAAAAGACTTTTCTGCATTGGATTTATCTTTCAAAAGAACAAACTTTACATATGTCTTTACACATATAGTTACATATGTCCGATAACAATTCAAGAATTTTTCACAAATAATGTATCAATGCTGTTGGTTTGGTATAATTGGAGAAAAGCCGAAACAGAGGTGCTGGAAGTGGAAGAACGAAACAAAGTGTTTGGTGAAAAACGGCGCAATATGATTCTGGATTTGCTGAAAGAAAATAGTGAGCCGCTTTCCGGTAAAGTTTTAGCCCAAAAAATGAATGTGAGCCGACAGGTAATTGTTCAGGATATTTCCCTGCTGAAAGCTAAAGGCGAACCCATTATCGCTACCTCACGCGGATATGTTTACTATGAGGAAAACAATGAATCTGCAAAATTTACCAGAGTGATCGCGGTCTCCCATATGCTGGAAGAGACGGCGACCGAGCTCTATACGTTGGTAGATCATGGCGTGACCATCCGCAATGTAATGGTTGAACACCCGATTTACGGGGACATGACCGGTTCATTAATGATAAAAAATCGGCTTGATGCCGATGCATTTTTGAATGAGCTGAACCGGACCGGGGCATCACTCCTGACCAGACTTACTGATGGCGTACACCTTCATACCATTGAGGCGGACACTGAAGAACAGCTGGATCAAGCATGCCAAGTGCTGCGGCGCGAGGAGATACTTCTGGAATAATCATGAGAGACATAGACTTCCGGAAACACGATGAACGTAAATGAATCGCTGTTGACTTATCGGACGGAGGTGAAGGAAGTTACGCTGGGCGCTGGAGCCGGACGTGGCAATTTTTGATAAAACATTCGTAGAAGCCACCATGAATTTATGCTTTCTTTTCTTTCTAAAAAAGCTGTAACCCTTTTTAAAGGATTACAGCTTTTCATATCAGTCCCATACAAACGGTGTCTCCTGATAAACATAATAGTTAAGCCAGTTTGAAAATAATAAATGACTGTGTGAACGCCATTTGTGTGGCGGTTGTGCATCCACGTCATCGTTCGGGAAGTAATTTTCCGGAATACCCGTCTCCACTCCTCTGCTGTGATCGCGTTCATATTCCTCAGCAAGAGTTGTTGCATCATACTCCATATGGCCTGTAACCATGATGTTCTTGGCATCATTGGACATAATGATAAACGGTGCACCCTGTTCCGAAACAGATAACAGCGTCAGATCCGGATTGGCTTCGATTGCTTCTCTCGACACACTGGTATAACGTGAATGCGGCGCATGGAAAATATCATCAAACCCGCGTACAAGCTTAACAGTCTGATCTGAAATTTGGTGTTCATAAATACCAAAGAACTTTTCCGGAAGCTCATATTTCTCCACGCCGTAATGATAATACAGACCTGCCTGTGCCCCCCAGCAAATGTGCAGCGTCGAGGTTACATTGGCAGCAGCCCAGTCCATAATTTCCGTCAGTTCATCCCAATAGGCAACATCCTCAAACGCCAGGTGTTCGATTGGTGCCCCTGTGATGATCAGCCCGTCAAACCGGCGTTTCTTTGCCTCTTCAAACGTTGTATAAAAATTTTCCAGATGATGCGGGCTTACGTGTTTCGGTCTGTGTGTCGTCGTTCTGAGAAAACTGATATTAACCTGCAGCGGTGTATTCCCCAACAAGCGCAGAAGCTGCAGTTCCGTTCGTTCTTTTTCCGGCATCAAATTTAAGATTAATATATTAAGAGGACGGATATCCTGTGTCTGTGCCCTATCCTCATCCATAACAAAGATTTTCTCCTGCTTTAAGGCATCGCTGGCAGGCAGTTCTTTTGATACATTAATTGGCAACTGACACCATCTCCTTCAAAATGTGTATTGCAAAAAGGGTGCCTTCCGGGCTTTTCGATACCCTTTTTAAACTAAATATATCCTTCATTATAGGACTCTATCAAACCCGTGGCAACCATCATGCAGAAAATTAATACAACAAGTCCTTAATATTTCACGATGGCAGGAGGACATGATAACCTATTATTTGAGAAAATATTCAGGGAGTGTACGACATATGAGCAAGACCATCCGAATGCTGAACAAAGACGATTACCCTCAATATGAAGCAATGGAAACAGGTATTGAATTTGATTATATAGCACACATATTTGATAGACTTGCAACGGGAGACAACCACTTGTACGGCTTATTCCTTGACGGTCGATTGGTCAGTGTAGGCGGCTACTCGATATATGCAGGCAGTTATGCCATGCTGGGACGTTTACGAAGCGATCTGCGGTTTAAGGGAAATGGTTTTTCAACGGAAGTGGTGTCTTATATATTGAATGAGGTCTTTAAACTCAATGGTATTCGCTGGGTGGGAGCCAATACACAGGAGCATAACACTTCTGCACAGCGGGTCCTGGAAAAAGTTGGTCTCAACCCATACATAACACTGCACGGGGCATTAACAAAGGATACTGCTGCACTCGAATCAGGAGCAGAGCCATGGCAGCCTGTTACAAGTCTGCAGCGCAAAAAAGATTGGCTGAATCAAGCGTATATCCGGACAGGAGACATTTTTCCATATGAATGTTATTACCCTTTCCCCGCTTCGGCTGAATTATTTCAGGATGAGGCGATAAAACAGTGGTCCTTTTACGAAAATGATGACAAAACACGGTTTGTCATTACCAAATATGATCAGAAAAAATATCATTATTTGCATGCTGTCTATCCATGGCATGATTTAACATCCCAGCCGGGCTTGTGGGAGACGATTGCCAGCGATTACCGGAAACTTTTGCAACAGACAGATGATGAGACCTACATATGGATGGATCTGACTAAGGAAGAAGCACAGACGCTTCCCGCCAGCCACCAGTTTGAGCTGCCATCCCCGTGGATTTTGTATGGGAAGGAAAACTAACTGAAGGTAAAAAGGATTGGAGACCATCGCACCAATCCTTTCTTATTCATAAAATAAGCGTCAGATGACAATTCGCAATCCTTCAAGTGGTCATTTCCGGGCGCTTGACGGAAATACAGTGTATGACCATGAATACAGAAAGTCGGCAGCAAAAACAATCCCCCAGATCATTCCGATACCATAAACCGTTTCATTAGCATACGGGGAGTCTGCTGCAGTACCGGACTCAACCCATGAAAAATCAGTCAAATATCCCAGCATTTCTTCAATACTATCCGTTCCATATGTCCAAAAAACCCCCTGTGCCACGACAAAGACGATTAAATGTACTGTAGAACTCCAGCGATATTTTTTGGCAATAAACTTAGGGTCCTTATTCCTTTCCAAGATACGGAGATCTTTCTCAGTTAATAATTCAACACCGCGCCATCGGCCGATCGTTTTCCGCATCCATCTATCCAGTTTCATAAAATCAAGGATTCCAAATGTACTGGCATAAATCACAAAAATCGTGATTACAATCTGAAAGGTAGAAATTTGTCCGGTTTCCTGATAAATCAGGATGGCGAGCACTGCCTCAATCCCAAGCAGAATCAGAAACACCAGCAAAAACAATCGACTCAGCCGATACTTGTTTAATAGGTACCTTACAACACCAAAAAGCAATAATGCCACTATTGACAATACTTCAGCCGTGACAAAAATCCCCCACTGGTAATCAATCAGCAATTCCATCAATTCATCAGCTCCACATGTTTGCTATCCTCATTTTCTTATATTACACATTAAAGTCAATATATATTGAAAGAACAATAAGAAGTTTTATTATCAATCTATAGCGATTCCTTGTAAATCTACAGCGCAAAATTACCATAAGAAAGCCCGGATTATGGATGATCACCATAACCCGGGCTTTATCCCCGTCCGCTTATTCAGTCAAAAGCGGGTAATAGCCTTCTTCGTTATGTGTCTCCCTGCCAACGAGCGGCGGATTGAAGACACATACCATACGCATTTGGGTTTTAGCACGAAGGATATGCTTATCATGTTCGTCTAATAGATACATAGTCCCTGCTTTAATATCATAGACATCGCCGGTATCGACCTTTTCAATGGTACCTTCCCCTTCGATGCAGTAAACTGCTTCAATATGGTTTTTGTACCAGAAATAATTTTCTGTTCCGGCTTTGATAATCGTATCGTTCATGCTGAAGCCAACACCGTCTTTTTTCAGGATGAATCGGCGGCTTGACCAATTCTCATCATAAGTTTCGTCTTCTGTTCCGATCAGATCTTCAAGTGATTTTACAATCATTTGCTGTCCCCTCTTTCTTTATTCTGCTTTATTGCTCAAGCATATTTAACTGGCTAATTTAGTTCGTTCAATTAGTTCAGAACCGCCTGGATACTGTCATCCAAAATCTGAAGTCCCTCTTTGAGAGCTTCTTTATCTATAATAAGCGGAGGAAGAAATTTGACAACTTCATCATCCGGGCCGGCTGTTTCCAGTATCAGTCCGCGCTGGAATGCTTCTGCACAAATATCATCAGTAAGTTCAGGTTTGCCAAGGGCGATTCCCTGCATTAATCCTCTGCCGCGATGACTGGCATCAAGTTCAGGATATTTGGCAATCAATGTCTCAATGCCTTCACGTAAGACCTTGCCTTTTTCCTGAATGGATTTGCTGAAGTCATCTGTTTCCCAGTAAGTCAATGCCTGGGTTGCGCCAACGAACGCCAGGTTGTTACCGCGGAATGTACCGTTATGTTCACCTGGACCCCACTGGTCATATTCCGGCTTGATCAATGTAAGGGACATTGGCAAACCGGCACCGCCGATTGATTTGGACAGGCAGACAATATCCGGATCAATTCCTGCCGGCTCAAAGCTGAAGAAAGTGCCCGTACGGCCGCATCCAGCCTGAATATCATCAACAATCAGCAGAATATTCCACTGCTTGCAAAGGGCTTCCACTTTTTTCAGCCATTCCATGCTGGCTGCGTTAATACCGCCTTCGCCTTGAACGGTTTCCAGAATGATAGCTGCAGGCAACGCTACACCGCTTCCTCTGTCTTCCAGGAATCTTTCCAGATAAGCGATTGTATCCTGATCTTCCACATACTCATCAAATGGCATTGATACCGAATGATGCAGCGGAACTCCTGCCCCATGCCGCTTAAAGGAGTTGGCTGTGACAGAAAGCGAACCAATCGTCATGCCATGAAAGGCATTTGTGAAACTGATGACCGTATCGCGTCCGGTTACTTTCCGGGCAATTTTCAATGCGCTTTCAACCGAATTTGTGCCTGTCGGTCCGGGAAACATCACTTTATAATCAAGATTTCGGGGCTGCAAAATAACTTCCCTAAATCGTTCAAGGAATTCTTTTCTCGACGTTGTTCCCATATCAAGACTGTGAAGAATCCCATTATTCTGAATGTACTCAATCATTTTTTCCTGCATGGCGTCATCATTATGGCCGTAGTTTAAGCCCCCTGCGCCTGCAAAGAAATCAAGATATTCTTTTCCGTCTGTGTCCCAGATTTTATATCCTTTGGCCTTTTCAAAAACGGTTGGCCAGCCCCGGCTGTAACTTCTTACTGTTGATTCCAGTTCTTCAAAGGTTTTCATTTTGTCGTCTTCAATTACTGTTGTTGTCACCATTTCACCCTTCCACTAAAATTTTTTCTTTTTGTATAGGTCCAATCTTAAACAATAATTCGTCCTCATGACCCTCGCTCGGAAAGTCACCTGATGTAAAATAGTCATGAATAACACATTTCGTATTAAGCTTTTTCGCAAGTCCCTTAAACAATTGCTGTGATGCTGTGTTCGATGGTGAGACAGTCGCTTCTACATGATTGACTTCACCGCATCCTTCACGTTTCAGCAAATGGTACAGCATTTTGGTTGCGATTCCATTGCCACGCTCAGAGTCATCGACAGCCACTTGCCAGATAAACAGCGTATCAGGCTGATCAGGATGAATGAATCCTGAAATAAAGCCTACTGTGTTTCCTTCTCTCTCAACAACGATGGATGTTTCGGAAAATATCTCACACCACATGAGATAGCTGTATGATGAATTAAGATCCAGAACGCCGGTATGCTTAATTAATTCCCATACCTCCGCTCCATCATCTTTTGTTGGCTTGCAAAATCCAAGCTCCCCCTCTTGTTCCTTTGTTTTAGTCATGACACTATTACTGCTGTTTAAGATGATTCCACCTCCTAGAGTTCTTAAAAAAACATTCTTTATTAGAATATATAGAATCGTAACTTTCGTCAAAACGGATTAAGCTTCATTTAATATGTTTAAACATGTTCAACAGCGGTCTGTTATAAAAAATATGGGGTATATCAAAAAAAGCTCCGATATAAGTGGAAATAAACGGACATTCAAACATAACGGGCATACAACATCCGTATTTTCACTCCCTGCAAAAAGCAAGGCAGACGGGGACTCGCCTGCCTTTTGAAACCTCTTAAAGCTGCTATAAAATTTTATTTAAAAATTCTTTCGTACGATCTGACTGCGGATCGGTAAACATTTGTTCCGGGTCACCTTCTTCAACAATCATACCTTCATCCATAAACAGAACCCGGTCACCCACTTCACGAGCAAATCCCATCTCATGCGTGACAACAAACATTGTCATCCCTTCATTGGCCAATTGCTTCATGACTTCCAGAACTTCACCGACCAATTCAGGGTCCAGGGCAGATGTCGGCTCGTCAAACAGCATCATCTTCGGCTCCATTGCCAGAGCGCGGGCAATTGCCACCCGCTGCTGCTGTCCGCCCGACAATTGCTGCGGATACTGTTCGGCTTTGTCCGCCAACCCGACCTTTTCCAGCAATTTCAGACAGCGTTCGCGTGCTTCCTTATCTGTAATTTTGCGCACTTTTTGAGGCGCAAGCATCAGGTTTTCAATCACTTTCTTATGCGGAAATAGGTTGAACTGCTGAAAAACCATTCCAACTTCTGTGCGCACCATATTAATATCCGTTTTCGAGTCATTCAGGTTATTACCATCAACTATTACCTCACCACTCGTGATCGGCTCAAGCATATTCAGGCAGCGGAGAAATGTACTTTTCCCGGAGCCGCTCGGGCCGATAACACAAACAACTTCAGATGGTTCAATTTCACAATCGATTCCTTTCAAGACCTCGTTATCACCAAACTTTTTATGCAAATCTTTAACGGTAATCATCAAATATCAAGTCTCCTTTCCGTCCTCTGCAGAACAAAGGATAATGACAATGTGATGGCAAGATAGAAAACAGCCACCGTTGTATAGATTTCCACAGCATTAAAATGGTTTGCCGCTATCAGCCGTCCCTGGAAAATCAGCTCCGGAACGAGTATGACGGATAACAGTGATGTATCTTTAATACTGATGATAAACTGGTTGCCAAGCGGCGGAATCATTCGCTTAAATGCCTGCGGCCAAATGATGTAGCGCATGGCTTGTCCATGATTGAGACCAAGTGAACGGCCGGCTTCCATCTGCCCTTTATCAATTGATTGCACCGCCCCGCGTACAATTTCCGCTATGTATGCACCGGAGTTCAAGGAAATCACGGTAATCCCGGCTGTCACGGATCCCAGTTCAAATTGGATAATGAGCGGGAGCGCATAATAAATCCAGATTGCCTGAACCAATACAGGGGTTCCTCGGAGAGTTTCGATAAATACGATGGAAATGCTTCTTAACGCTCTGTTCTGAGCAATACGGCCCAGTCCGAAAAACCCGCCAAGAATAAAGCCGATCACAAGTCCAACAACTGATATTAACAATGTGTAGTATAAACCTGTAAATAATTGCGGCAAAAAATCGATAACGCCTGCCCAATTAAATCGTCCTATCATTCAATCACCTCTTTAGAAAACTGGGTTTGTCTTCAAAAAATAAAAACTAAGGCCTATCAATACTAATGGCGATAAGCCTTAGTTCCACTGAGTTTTTGATATCACAAATGTTGTCCAGTGTGATTATTCGGGTTTTGTACCGAACCACTTTTCATAAATTTCGTCGTACTTCCCATTTTCTTTCAGTGTGGCCAGTGCATCATTGATGGCGGCCACCAGGTCTTCATTGCCTTTTGAAATGGCAATTCCATAGTCCTCAGCCTGGTACAGGTCTCCAACCACTTTCAGGTTATCACCGGTTGTCTGGATATAGTACTGGACATTCGGCGCATCATACAAGATTGCATCTGCACTGCCATTTTCAACTGCCAGATATGCCTGGTCAAGCTGCTCATACTGATTGGGATCGGCATTATCGATATTTTCATCAATGTATGCTGCACTAGTTGAACCAAGGCGGGTAGCAATGGTCTTTCCTTCAAGGTCTTCTATCCCTTTAATATCGTTATTATCTTTTTGGACCCCGATTGCCAGACCTGATTCATAGTATGGATCACTGTAATCGATTTTCTTTGCCCGCTCCTCAGTAATACTGATCCCGGCAATCGCAATATCAAACGATCCTGTTTGCAGACCCGGAATAATACCGTCAAAGTTGGTCACTTCGAGGTTAATGTCAAAACCGGCCTCATCAGCAACCGCATTGATCAGGTCAATATCGAATCCGACATACTCACCATCTTCTTTGAATTCAAATGGCACAAAAGATGAATCGGTAGCAACCGTATAAGAATCTTTTAAATTGCTCCCTTCTCCTGAATCACCTTCTGAATCACCTGAAGACTCTGCGTCACCGCCGGAACCACAGGCTGCCAACAGAATGAACAAACCAAATAAAAGCAATAAAGCACTAAATTTCCATTCTTTTCGAATCAATGGATCCCCCTCCTATAAAAGTTTCTATTATTCTACCATAAGCCAATATTACCAGTAAACGCACTTTTTAGAAAATTCTTTGTCAGACGATATTACGTCTATAACTTTAAATAAAGCCGCTCATATGTCGTTATTCGGACAAATAATAAGAATTGCTTCAAAATGCTGGCGGCTGCAAATTATTGTCCATGGAAATTATGAGGATAATCTTGGAATGATCACATCAAACTTTCGGGGGCAGATATGAGGATTTTCGGCAGCGTCTGAAAGTCAACACTATAAGGGGGGGGAATCGACTTTTTTATCGCGTCGCGCGAAATCAGCCGGTCCTCGCGCGATATCCTAAGGCTGTCGCGCGATTTCGCGCCAACCTCGCGCGAATTGTTAAATCCCACTGCAGTATCACAAAAACTCCAAAACACGGAATAATTTTATAGTTTCCAAAACAATAAAAAAACTGCAGGCCTCTTAATAAAGCCCTGCAGCTCTCAACGCTCCTGATAGTTTTCATCAGTCATATAAAGCAGAATCTTTCCGATATTTTTATTATCTTCCATATGGTGATGCGCTTCATTTACCTTTTCAATCGGAAACACGCTGTCAATAATCGGACGGATTGTCCCTTTATTCATATACGGCAGTACGGTTTTGGCAAATTCATGGCTCAATTCCGCTTTATACGCATCACTTCTTGGCGTCAGCAAGGTTCCCGTCAGCTGAATATACTTGGACATGATCAACCCTAAGTCAACCTTCTCAAGTTCGCTTCCGCCCAAAACACCAATCAAAACCCAGCGTCCTTCACTTTTAATGCTGTTTAAATTCATATCCCAATAGTCAGCCCCGATAAAATCGAGAATCACATCAGCGCCTTTGCCGTCAGTCGCTTTTAAAACTTCTTCATCGAACGATTGTCTTTTATAATTGATAAGAACATCAGCCCCAAGCTCCTGACAAAAATTAAGCTTTCTTTCCGATCCGGCGGTCACAATCACATTTGCATCTGATAACTGCTTGGCCAGCTGAATAGCAGCTGTCCCTACACCGCTGGCACCTGCATGAATCAGCACCGTCTCCTGCTTCTGCAGCTTGCCGATCCAATAAAGTGTCTGATAGGCTGTCAGGAAAACTTCTGGAATAGCGGCCGCTTCCGAAAGTGGTAGAGACTCCGGAATCATCATGGCACGACTCGCCGGCATGACAGCATACTCTGCGTAACCGCCACCATTGACAAGTCCCATGACCCTGTCGCCTTCGGAAAAGGGCTGATTGCCATTTGTTTCAACCACTGTGCCGGCTACTTCAACTCCCAAAACCGGATTGGCTGCATAGCCTGCTTGTCCTTTACGGGTAACAATATCTGTACGATTGACGGCTGCATGGCTGACCTTTATGAGCAATTCATCCTGCTTTGCTTCAGGTTCAGGTATATTGGTCAATTCCAGGTCGTCTGTTGTTTTTACAATAACCCCCTTCATCATAGTCTCCTCCCATCATAAAGTACACCTAACTTACTAGTTCGCATAAGACCGTCTGACAATCAATCAGTCTGTTTGCTGTCAGACTATGAGCCCTTTTCCCCATCCCCGCTTTCTTCACTATCTGTTTGCACATCATCAAGATCAAGCCACGAAAGCATTTCATGTACAACGGTATTGATCTTTTCATCGACCATGTCACCGCCGTATTTTATTTTGGCACGCTCTATCTTATCAAGGACATCCGCTTCGAACTGAATAACCGGTTTATCTTCTTCAAGATTATTAAATAAATCAAGAATTTCGTCCAACGCTTTATCAAATCGTTTTGTTTCCAAATCGCTTGCCTTCATTATGATCACCTGTTACTAGCGTGCCCAAAACAAACCGGAATAAATCTATTGAATATATAAAACCCGTCAGTTATCTCAATGACTAACGGTTCTTGAGCATCAATACGAAACGCTTTTCACCTTATTGACATATTGGCGCTTATCATCGGCTATGCCTGCGAGACAGATTCGGGCTGGATCAATCTCAACATCCAGTTTGACAGTCGATCCGTCTGTTGGCAAGGTTTCCTCAAAAATAGCTTCATACTCCGGAACAGATATTTCTGAACGTGAAGCGAAAAGCTCGGTATGCCGGTCGATATTTAAATAATCCTGGTAATTCGACTGCAAAATTCCGGTGAAGAATTCCCCCACTGCTCCGGAACCATAACTGAACATGCCGATTCGATCACCCGCCACCAGCTTATCGGTCTGCTCGAGCAGTGACAGCAGACTCAAATACAATGAACCAGTGTAAATGTTACCGACATTCCGGTTATAGCCTGTACTTACATTGTAGCTGGCCAACAAACGCTCCTGCACTTCTTCTGTTCCTTCTTCCAATACAGTTTTTAACGCTTTGTAGCCCAATTTGGTGTATGGGAGGTGGTAACAGATGGCTGCAAAATCGCTTAGTGCCAGGCCTGTCTTGACTTTGTATTGCTCCCATACGCGGGAAAAGAACGCCATATATTGCTCATTGGATAACTTTCCGTCTGCAAAAGCTTTATCAGAATACACAGGACGCCAGAAATCCATGATATCGGCGGTAAAATAAACGCTTTCGTCCTCAAGCGCCATAACACGGGGGTCTGCGCTGATCAACAATGCTACCGCCCCTGCTCCCTGTGTCGCTTCACCAGGGGTGCTGAGACCATACCGGGCAATGTCAGAACCTAAGACAAGCACCTTGCTGTCAGGGTTCATGGCAATATGGGCTTTTGCCATTTGAATGCCGGCCGTCGCCCCGTAACAAGCCTGTTTAACCTCAATCGCCCTGGCGTATGGATTCAGTCCGAGCAGTTCATGAACATAAACTGCCGCTGATTTAGAGCTATCAACGCCGGTTTCTGTCCCGAAAATAACAAAATCAATCGCTTCCTTATCCGAGTCTTCGAGAATATCAACGGCCGCATTTGCCGCCAGCGTTACAGCATCCTGTGTCATTGGCGGAACAGCCATTTTTTCCTGTCCGATGCCGATTGTAAATTTATCCGGATCCACATTTCTGCTCTCAGCCAATTTGGTCATATCTACATATAAATGTGGTGCGTAAAAGCCTATTTTATCGATTCCCGCCTTCAACATAATATCTCCTTTTTCACAATAAGTTACTACATTTAAATATTCACATTATAACATACTATGAAATAGACTGAACGCCATTTTGCTGCTGTCATTTTTTGACTTTTGAATGTAATGTTCATTTTAAATTCCAGTAAGCCTTCTGCACGTTCACAGCCCGCTGAATGGCTTCCTTCTGATGCGGATAAATCGGTCCTTCGTGAAACCCGAGATCAAACGGATCCTCCACCTGACTGTGCTCGCCGCGCAAGGCTTCAATCACCCTCAGTGTGCAAAATGGCACATAAGCTGTACTGTATCCCCCTTCATGTGCGGCGATTAACCGGCCATCGCAGTGCTTTTCGGCAAGTTTTTTAATCCGCTTGCCCATCTGAAAATAGCCGTCCGCTGTTACCAGCATTCTGCCTATCGGATCAAATCGGCTTGCATCCTGACCGGCAGAAACAAATATCAACTCCGGGGCATACTGCTCAACAATCGGCTCAATTAAGTGATCAAAAGCGTAAAGATAACCCTCATTACCGGTTCCTGCCGGCAATTCAATGTTAACGTTATACCCTTCGCCATCACCTTTTCCTGAGTAAGTGATTTCACCGCGGCCTTTCGGGAAAATGTTTTCTTGATGGATGGATATAAACAGGACATCCGAATCGTTTTCAAACGCCCTTTCCGTTCCATTGCCGTGGTGAACATCCCAATCCAAAACAAGAATGCGTTTCAGTCCATACTTTCTGCGGGCATATTTGGCCGCAATCGCCACATTGTTAAACAGACAAAAACCCATTCCCTCTTCAGGTTCAGCATGGTGACCGGGCGGCCTGACAAGCGCATATGCATTTTGAACCTTTTCCTCCATTACAGCTTCTACCGAGGTGAGCACACCACCGGCAGACTTCAGAGCAATTTCATAGGAATCAGGCCCGACAATCGCGTGTACCCCTGCATCGCCCCCGCCGGCATCACTTAATTCCTTAATCCGGTCAGCATACGCCATGCCATGGTTCATTCCAATTTCTTCACGGGTGGCCGACCTTGGAGAAATTTGCTGCAGTTTATCCATATAGCCGGAACGCTCAATCAAATTTTTAGCACGGCGTTTTGTTTCCGGATTCTCCGCATGGGTGTCCGGCTGAATCCAGCCCCCGGCACGCTGATTCAATGCGCCATTCCCCATCTGATGCCAAAAATAGCTCTCGTCACAAATGAAGCCAGTCGTTGCTTTCATCTTAATCGCCTCCATCCGGTTTGGTGACCATTTAAAATGTTAAAAAAGACTCAGATTCATAATCCTTCTTGCATTGATTCTTCCCCTATATATATTCTGACTAACTTCATTCATAACTGTTTTCTAAATCAATGCCCCCAAATCCTTTTTTCATTCGATTATAGTTAAAAGAGAGAACTTTTAACTTCCATGACATGTATCTCACTATATAATCGAAAGAATTATCGATTTGGGGGCATGATGAGCGGATTTTTATAATCGCAGTTAAATTAATGGATGATTCCGCGCTGGACGATCTCAACGTTTACTTCCGTATTGAATGTAATATCCGGATACGCCTCTTTCCAGTCTAGGGATTCCCACGTATCATGATGAAAAGCAATCATTCTTTTGCCAATGCCAAGCGGATCACTATTTACATCCTGAAGTTTCTGAATGATTTCTTCAGCTTCTTTTGTGAGGTTTTGGGAAAGTTCTTTATTCAGCTTATTGATTTCCTTTTCCGTGTTTAGCTGATCTTTCGGGTATTCAATGGCCTTTACTGTTAAGTCCGTATTCAGATTCACAGTAATGTTGCGATCCTTATCGATAACGATATCTATTCTGCTGTCTACATTGTTGACGTCAATGGTAATATAATTTAAAATTTTCGGATTTCTATCCTTGCTGATCTTCTTCGTTAGCCTTGCTCTTCTACCTTTGTTGTTATCCAATAACTGAAATAGCACACCCTCTTCAGGTGTCAAGATCTCGCCTGTGTACGTTTGACCATTGAAAATGGCCAATCCTTTTATATTCTTAATAGACCCGCCTTCCACACTGCTCAATAACGGCAGCATAAAATCCTGTCCGGGATCAAACATTATGGAAGTAACAAGCTGAACATCTTGTTGTGGGATAATCGATGATGTTTCAGCTCCCTCAAGCAGCCTGCTCAAATATTCACTAATCTTTTGTTGTTCTGTTCCCTTCATCGAAATTACATCTTCTGCTGAGTCTTCTGCTACAGCCACCTTAGCGCTCATGTTGCTATTCGGATTTCTGTAAAATACATCAAGAACGGGATAAATTTTCTGTTCTGCCACTTCTTTTCCCAAAACGATTACTTTCATCTTTGAGGCATCAAGTCTTCTTGGCATTTTTTCATCAATTTTCATCCGTGCTTCTCTTGGCGTGTCGGCCCTTGCTGAAACAATTTGTACACTTTCCTCTCCAACACCCTGTTCTGATTTCTGAACATACGGAATTGACACGGTTGTATTAATTTTCCCTGATTCGGTCAAATCCGCTCCAGTACTAAAGATTAGCTGGGCATCTTTGAATAATCGCTGATCCCAGCATCCTGTAGTCAATAATAGACAACTTAATAATAAGACCGCTTGCCCCAGCCGTTTAGTTATCATTCACCATCACCTCAGGCTCTTTTTTTCGAAACAGATAAGATATAATGAGCAAAAATGCAGGTAGCCCAACCGCAAAAATAAGGCCCAGATATGAAACATACTCACTGAAAGCCTTAATCACCAGCTCGTTGTTCCCTGGAATAAGTGAGGCAATGAAGACCAATCCGCCCAACCAGGGAACAAATTTGTTATGGTGTTCTGACTGATGAAAGAAATGTGCCAATCCTTTGGATGCTATAAACAAATAAATCATAAAAGATGTCGCTACTGATACCTCCCAAATGGATAAGAAAACCAAATCCACACGATCCAGCACATTGAATTCAAATGTTTTCAGCATGTAAATAATCGGTTCCGGTACCAACTTTAATTCCCCGGGGCTGAAATAAGCCAGACTTACAACGACCGTGTAAGTGTAGAACAGTGTCACCAATAAATTCGCCCAGGAAGCCTTTTTCAGTATTCCTGAACTTTTTCCTTTAACAAACGGATAAATGACCAGCAACAATTCAAATCCAAGAATGGAGACCATGGCTTCTTTTGCACCCGTTATTATCTTTATCCCTCCAGCTTCTCCTACAGGAAGCAAATTAAGAAATTCAGCATCCTTTAATCCATATGTTGTCAGCAGAAACAGAACGATCAGCAACAACGAAACAAAGGAGTAAAAACGAGCTAAAATTCGCAAGCTTCCAGTACAAATATAAACACCAGTTATAGTCATCAATAATGAAATGACCCATGAAGGTGTCTCCGGCAGCACCCAATTTTTAATGATCTGATCATTTATAGCAAGTACTAAAGCAGCCGTCATTATAAAATAGATTAAATAGCCTAAATTTACGACGTTTCCAATCCATTTCCCTAAAAGTTGCGGAAGGATATCAAATATCGTCGAGGAAGGAAACCTTCTGGCCATCATCCAAATAATGATGATGGCTACCTGTATCGCTAATCCCGCTATTAGCGTGGAGATCCAACCATCCTGTTCGGCTGTGTTAAATACATTAAAGGCAAGGCTTAACACACCAACACCTATCTGAGTCTGGAGGACCAGAAAGAAAAGCTGCTGCTGTGTAATGTCACTCCCATTAACGTTCATGGTTTTTTCCATCCTCTCGAGTCCTTTTGTCTTTTAAGTTCTTCGACTTGAGTATCTGCAGGCCGCTTATTCATTTTCCATAACGGCACCCGGATAAATGTGTCTTTCAGGCCCTTCCATTTCAAAGGAGCAAACGGAGAAAAATAAGGGGTACCAAACGACTCTAATTTGCATAGATGAATCAACAAAATCATTAATGCAAAAACAATCCCTATAAAACCGAGCAGAGTTGCGGATAAAATCATCGGATAGATAAGTATACGTAACGTTGCACTCATCTCAGTCGATGGGACGACAAAGGAGGCAATAGCTGTCACAGCAATAATGACAATCATGACATTCGAAATCAGACCTGCACGCACGACAGCATCACCGATGACCAACCCCCCGACAATACCAATGGTCTGGCCAATCGGAGTCGGAAGCCTTACCCCTGCTTCTCTTATTAACTCGATGGTTATAACCATGACCAGTGCTTCGATGATAGGCGGATAGGCGATGTCTTTTATGGATGCCTTGATGGGAAGCACCAGAGCATCCGGGATCACTTCAAAGTGAAAAGCAATCACAGCGGTATAAAATGCTGGAAGTGTTACAGCAATTAAAAAACTCATGAGTCTGATTGTTCTGAGATAGCTGCCCACAATCCAGCGTTCATTGTAATCATCCGGCGTCTGATAAAAAACCATTAACGTGACCGGTAAAGTAAGGACCGTCGGACTGCCCTCTACCATTACTGCCACCCTTCCCTCCATAAGGTCACCCACAGCACGGTCCGGCCGCTCAGTATTTAACATTTGCGGGAAAGGAGAGTATGGAGCATCTTCAATAAATTCTTCAACATAGCCCGGGCTCATAATGTGGTCAGAAGAAATCCATTGCAAGCGTTCGTGTACCTTCTCCAATACCTCGGGATCTACAAGACTTTGCATAAATAAGATGCTTACATTAGTATTCGATCTTTCCCCCAGCTTATAGTACCGGACCGTTAAATCAGTACTTTCAATCCGTTTTCTGACCAGGTTAATATTGACTGATATATTCTCCACAAAACCCTCATGCGAACCGCGGACAATCTTCTCATTTTCGGGTTCATCCACCGACCGGTTATGCGAAACAGTAGCATTGAAGGTATATAACTCGGTGTGCCCTTCAATAAACAGCAAAGCATGCCCTTTCAACAGTTCTTTAATACCCTTGTGTAAATCTGAATGCTGCTTTCCGGTGGATTCCATATCTTTTAATTCGTAATCATCCACTTTGGAAAGAGGCAAAACAACTTTTTCATTGACTTTATCCTGGTCTGATAAGGTTTCCAAATAAACAAGCAAAGCCTTGCCATTTTTTAATTTTCTTTCTTTTAAATCGCTTGGATGATGCAATTTTTGTTGAATATATTCCAAGTTTTTATCCGCAGAGGACGAAACTTGCTTTGCATCTTCTAGATTGCGGTAATCCTTTATCTGCATATCATTTTCGTTTTTCTGAAAAAGCTTTTTGATAAAATTCATGTTCACACCACATCTTGTCAGACATTACATTTATTTTGTCCAATGAGTGTGGAAATAAAACCGCAACTGTGATATGAGTGACTTGCTTAGGGATCCTTCTGGTTAACAATGATGTTTATAAGAGATATACAAGTTTTAAAAACAAAATATCTTGACAGCGCATTAAAATTTATTTATAGTAATACTTGTCGATAATTTCATAAGTAAAAATGATTCCGTAGCTCAGCTGGGAGAGCGCATGCTTGACAGGCATGAGGTCG